>JADZEM010000093.1 GCA_020850535.1 Chloroflexota bacterium | reverse complement strand
TGAAGTCCCCGCCTACAGTCACGCCGTCGCTGCGCGACGGCCGTCGGGAACGGCAGGCACTGGTGCGACTGGAGCGTCGCGCAGCGACTGCAGGATCGTAGGCGGGGCTTTCAAGCCCCGACAAGGCTGCACGACGACATCAACATGCAATCGCCCTGCCCCGACGCACCTCCTGCTTGCAGGTGCAACGCTGGCTCGCGTAGACTTTCGCCCACGCGACAACTGCATACCGATCATCGCAACCACTGCTGAAGACAGCGGGTGCGCCCTGCCCAGAGGCGCTCAATCTCCGCCCGCCGAGGCTGCCTGGACCCTGCTCGTGATCCGTACCGGAGCCCTGCGCTCCTGCTCCCGATCACCAGCCTGCTCCTGTCGCCCCGGCCACGTGCGCGGGGCGTTTGTGTTTCCTGGGGAGCCGGCAACCTTCCTGCCTCTCTAGCGGTAACAAGCAGCCGGACGCCGCACCCCCGTGTGGCGGTCCGAGACAGAGAAAGGAGGTGACCGAGTGCCGAAGGCTGAAGTACGAGCGCAGAAGGAGCAGACCGTCAGCGATCTGACCGACAAGCTCTCTCGCAGTCAGATCGTCATCGTCACGGACTACCGTGGCCTGACCGTCAGCGAGATGTCGGACTTGCGCGGACGGCTGCGTCAGGCTGGAGCCGAGTATCAGGTCGCCAAGAACACCCTGACCCGCTTTGCCGCCGAGCAAGCAGGCCGGGCTGGCCTCGTCGAGAATCTCAAGGGGCCATCGGCGATCGCGTTCGGGTACGAAGACCCGGCCGCGTTGGCGAAGTCGCTGCAGGAGTACCTGCGGGTCTCGCGCACGGTCAACCTGACCATCAAGGGCGGCATCCTGGGGGATCGCCGCGTCACCGCCGACGATATCACGCGGATCGCGGAGCTTCCGCCGCGTGGGGTCGTGCTCGGCCAGGCGCTGGGAGCGGTGGTCGGACCATTGACCTCGTTCCTGGGCGTCATCAACGCACCGTTGCAGAACTTGCTTGGCGTGATTGAAGCACGCCGCCAGCAGCTAGAAGAGTCCGGCGCGACTCAGGAGGGTACGGGAATGGCCAACGACGAGCTGATTGCATCGATCGAGAAGATGTCGGTGCTGGACCTGGTCGAGCTGAAGAAGGCGCTCGAGGATCGCTGGGGCGTGACGGCGGCGGTGGCGATGGCCCCGGCTGCCGCGGCTGCTGGCGGCGATGGTGGCGCGGCGGCGGCTGCCCCGGCTGAGGAGCAGACCGAGTTCGACGTCATCCTCACCAACTTCGGCGCGAACAAGATCAACGTCATCAAGGCGGTCCGCGAGCTGACCAGCCTCGGCCTGAAGGAGGCCAAGGATCTGGTCGAGGCCGCCCCGAAGGCGATCAAGGAAGCCGTCGCGAAGGACGAGGCCGAGTCCGCGGCTGCCAAGCTGCGCGAGGCTGGCGCCACGGTGGACGTCAAGTAAGTGGTCAGTGATCAGTGGTCAGTGATCAGAGGGTTCGAGCCACGGTTCACGATCTGAAGACTGACAACTGAGCACTGAGAACTGAAGAGTCGCGGAGAGGCCCGGGGCGGATGCGCCCCGGGCCTCTCTGCGCGAGCTGTGAATGATCAGTCTTGAGTTCTCAGTTTTCAGTCGTCAGAGGATGTGGGTCACAGCACGTCCTCTGAGAGCTGAAAACTGATCACTGAAGACTGACGCCTCACAGATCCTTGCGGATGCGCCCCACCATCTTCTCGGCGATCAGCCGCGAGTACGCCTGCGTGTTCCCCTCCGGCACCGACATCCCGAACGTGTACACCACGCCCACGAAGTTGTTGAGCCGGAACACCATCCGACGGTGGATCAGGTTGTCGTCGTCATCCTTGACGCTGCAGCCCGCCGTGATACACGCTGACAGCCCCACGGCCTCCTCACCGACGTCCTGATCGCCGGCCGTGTTGAACTCGAACTTCCCGCCGACCTTGTCCTTGGCCTCGGGAAACTTCTCGTTCAGCTTCTTCTCATCCTCGAAGACCTTCTTCGCGGCCTCCGAGTCACGGGCGATGATGATCTTGCTGGCGATGGTGACCGGGCCGCTGTTGTAGTTCGCCCAGCTGCGGTCACGCTCGATGCGGTTTGAGGCCCACGCGGTGTTGTTGTCGGAGCCCTTCTTGAACTCCTTCTCCTGCTCCTCCGCGCCCTTCCCCGCATCCGCGACTTTCGCCAGGTACTCCTTCGGGTCCAGGTTCGTCGGCGGGCCACTCGGCGCCGCCGTCGGGGCCGGCTTCGGCTCACCCGCCTGGGTGTTGCCGCCCGGCTTCGCGGCCGGGCTGCCGCTCTGGGCTGTCGCCGGCTGCAACGCGGGCACCGGGCCGGCCGCCGCCGTGTCCAGCGACGGGCGGAACGCGTTCCCCAGCTCGATGCCGGCCGGCAGGCCCTGCTTCAGCGGGCCGTTGTGGACCTCCATGCTGTACTGGCCCAGCAGCGGGCTGTCCGCCGCCTGAGCCGCCAGGTCATCAGGCAGGTTGGTCCCGGTGATGATCGCCTTCAGGGCATCGGCCAGCAACAGCCCTTGTGTGCACTTGCAGCCCTTGTCGTAGTGCATCACGCCGCGCTGGAACCGCAGAAAGACGAAGTCGTTGTTGGCCGGGTCGCGGGCCGGCTTGGAGGTCGGCAGGCCCCAGATCTCCAGGTTGAGGAGGGTCAGCAGGCCGGCGCTGCCGCCGCCTTCAGGAAAGGCGTCGGCCAGCGTCACCGTGTCGCTGAACGTGTCCGAGAAGTTGACCGGCTCGCCCTCCCAGGTGTCCGGCGCGTACGTCTCCAGGAACTTGAGCACGTCGGCGTTGTAGGTGGCGCTGCCAGCCTTCGGAGCAGCCGCCGTCACGCTCAGATCGACGGCCGGGAACGTCGTCCCGCCGATGGTGGTGTACGGCAGGAAGGCGTCCTCCAGCAGGTTGAGCGTGCGGACGCCGCCGCTCCCCACCTGGAGCACGTGCCGCTGGAAGAACTGCGTCGGCGCGCCCATGAACTGGAACGTCCGCGAGGTCGGCAGGCCGAACGTCCGCTTGCCGCCACGCTTGGTGAAATAGTCCCAGATCTTGTCGTCGTCGATCTTGAAGCCCGTATCGGCAAAATAGCGTGGGTCGCTCTGCGCGCTCGCCGTCGTTGCGCCTGCCGGCGGCAGGACGCCCCCACCAGCGACCAGCACGGCCAGGAGCAGCAGAACCAGCACACGCGCAGCGACCGGAGGCCGAGAGTACGTCAGGCGCATGGACGACCTTTCGCAGAAGGATCGAGAGCTCATCATCGACTGCCGCCGACCGCTCATGCGCGGATCACGAGCGTCGGCGAACGAAGCAGGATCATGGCGGTGTCCACGGGAAGACGCCCGCACCAGGACGCGGCCCCACGACAGGCCAAATCAACGGAAGATGACAGAACAGTGTGCCATGCCTCCAGCCGTAAGAACGAGAATGCCGCGCCCTGGTAGCGCACGCCGGTTCGACGGTGGCGCACGCCGGTTCGACGGTGGCGCACGCCGGTTCGACGGGAGCGCACGCCGGTTCGGCCGGCGCAGCGCCGCCCACATGGCACACTACCAGCGGACACGTTTCCCGGGAGGGCGCTATGCCGTACTGCCCAGGCTGTGGGCGCCAGCACGCCGACGCCGACCGATTTTGTGCCCAGTGCGGGCGGCCGTTGACGCCTGACGCCGTGCCACCAGCCGCATCCCAGGCCGCCCCATTCGCCGCCCCAGCCTCACCGCCCGCCGCGCCGGCCGGCGAAGAGATCCTCTGGGAAGGGACACCCCACGGCCTGCTCAACCCCATCGAGACCCACGCCATCCGCTGGGTGCTGACCAGCCAGCGGCTGCGTATCGTGCGCGGCCTCCTCAGCCGCGCCACCGAAGAGGTCGAGTTGACGCGCGTGCGGGACGTCGCCTACGAGCAGAGCCTGGCGCAGCGCGCCCTGGGCATCGGCACCATCACCGTGGTCGGGACGGACGCGACCTCCCCCACCGTCGTGCTGCACGACGTGGAGGAGCCAGAGCAGGTCAAAGAGCTGATCCGGCAGGCCGTGCAGGAGCAGCGGCGGCGCTACCGCGTGCGGCAGGTCGAGAGCGACGACGACCTGCACTGACAGCCCTGTCCGGACAGGCGCGCCCCTCCGAGTCAGACACGAAGACGCCTGGGCGGAGGCCTGTGCGAATCGCAGGGCGCGCGGGGGAAATACCGGTCGGCGCGGTTGACCACCCGTGCTACAATCCGGCACTGTGGCGGCCGCCGTTGGGCTGGCGTGGCCGGCCCGGAGGGTCAGCGTGCCATCGCCGTCACGTTACCCGAGTGAAGGAGGAGATCATGGCGATTGTGTCGGTCTCCCGCGAGGAAGGCACCTGGGGGGGCGATGTCGCCCGGGATCTGGCGACGCGGCTCGGGTATCGACTCCTCGATAAGAAAGCGCTCCTGGAAGAGGCTGAGGCGTACGGCGGCATCAAGGAGTCCGCGCCCGAGCTGCTGGAGCGCCAGCCTGGTCTGCTCGAACGGCTCGACCAGGAGCGCCGCCGCTACAACGTCCTCCTCCGGACCGTCGTCTACGATGTGGCCCTGCGCGACAACGTGGTCTTCCTCGGGCGTGGCGCCGGCATGCTGCTCCGAGACGTCGATCATGCGCTGCGGGCGCTGTTCATCGCGCCGGTCCCCACCCGGGTGGCGCGGATCATGGAGCGCGGCGCTGGCGGCCGGCCCGGCCCGATGACCCGCGAGCAGGCCGAAGAGATCGTGCGGCGCGCCGACCGTGACCGCGCCAACTACCATCGCTACCTGTTCCAGGTGGACTGGCTCGATCCGATGCACCACAGCATCGTGATGAACACGGCGGTGCTGGAAGTGCCGTCCGCCGTGGACATCCTGGTCAAGATGATCGAGCTGGGGGCGTACAACCCGACAGCCGCCTCGATGACGAAGCTGGAGAGCCTGGCGCGGCAGAGCAAGGACGAGTCCTCGCGGCTGGTCGGCAGCCGCCGCTAGCCCCGTCGAGCCGGACAACACAGGTCTGTCATCCCGACCCCATTCGGCATGCTCAGGGCAGGCTACGCGAGGAACGAGCACACCCTCTCGTCATCCCGACCGCGGCGAGGTACGAGCAGTACCCCGTCATCCCGAGCGCGGCGAGGTACGAGCGAAGTGGAGGGATCTTCCCCGTTCCGAGGTGCAAGGAAGATCCCTCGACTGCGTTCGCAAGCTCACTTCGCTCGGGATGACGGAGAAATCGCCGGCTTCAGCCTGGGGTAACGGAGCGTGGCGCATGTGCACTCCTTATCTCAAGCTCACAGGTGTGCCAAGAACTCGTCACAGCGCTGTTCGCGTCGTGTAGCTCCGCGCCGGTCTCGGATAGAATTCGTGCGCGGTGACCCTCTCTTGCGTCGCCGTTTCACAACAGATCGAGGCGCGGCGGCTGCATGAATTTCGGTCGTAGGAACCGTGAGCACAGTGGTGAGACCGCGCGGGTGCTCCCCGGCGAGCGACTGGAAGATGTCCTCCGACGCCGCACCGAGCTGTTCCAGGCGCTCCTCGAAGCCCAGCGCGAGGTCGGCGAGGGGCTGGTGATCGTCGACGGCGAGCGCCCGCTCTACGTCAACGACGCCTTCTGCCAGATCACCGGCTACTCGCTGGACGAGCTGCTGGCCCAGCCGTCCCTCTTCTCGGTCATTGCCGACGAGCAGCGGCCGGCCCTGGCCAGCCTCCTTGACGTACACACGGCGAGCGGGCACGTGGTCAGCCACCACGAGACCGTCGTCATCCACCAGGACGGGCACCCCGTCGACGTGGAGATCGGCGTCACCTCGCTGCGGCTCGGCTCACAGGCCCACCGCGTCATCATCGCTCGGGACATCACCACCCGCAAGCGGGCCGAGGCGGCGCTGCGCCAGAGCGAGGACCGTTTCCGCTCGCTGGTGCAGAACAGCTCCGACCTGATGACGATCCTCGGGGCGGACGGCATCATCCTCTGGCACAGCCCATCCGTGGATCGGGTGCTCGGCTACGCGCCTGACGCCCTGACCGGCGCGAGCCTCTACGACCTCGTGCATCCCGAGGACGCCGCGCGGGTCGCCGCCACCTTCGCATCCTGCTCGACGGACGCGTCGGCCCAGGCGACCGTCGATTTCCGCTGCCGCCATGCCGACGGCTCCTGGCGCTACCTGGAGGCCATCGGGTCGAACCTGCTCAGCCACCCGACGATTGGCGGCATCGTCGTCAACTCGCGGGACGTCACCGAGCGCAAGGCGTTCGAGGATCAACTGGCCCGGCAGGCGTTCTTCGACTCGCTGACCGGGCTGCCGAACCGGGTGCTGTTCATGTACAGCATCGAGCGCGCGCTGGCCGGCGCGCGCCGCAACAACCTCGGCGTCGCCGTGATGTTCCTCGATCTGGACGGCTTCAAGGCCGTCAACGACACCCTCGGCCACCTGATCGGAGATCAGCTCCTGATCGCGTTCGGCCAGCGGCTGCGCTCGTGCGTCCGCCCTGGCGACACCGTGGCGCGGCTGGGCGGCGACGAGTTCACCATCCTGCTCGAAGACATCCCGCACGTCGGCGAGGCCGAGCGGGTCGCCTCGCGCATCCTCGAACGGCTCCAGACGCCGTTCACCTTCGAGGGGCGAGACTTGCATATCGGATCGAGCATCGGCATCGCCTTCGGGATGCTGGGCGAGGTGCAGCCGGCCGATCTGCTCCGCTTCGCCGACGTGGCGATGTACCGGGCCAAGAGCCAGGGCAAGGGCCAGAGCGTCGTCTTCGACCACTCGATGCAAGCGGCATGGGTCGCACGGGCCAGCCTGGAAAGCGAGCTGGCGGCGGCGCTCGACCAGGGGCAGATGCGCCTGGTCTATCAGCCGATTGTCGAGCTGGCGAGCGGCGTCATGATCGGCGCGGAGGCGCTGGCGCGCTGGCAGCACCCGACGCGCGGCCTCGTCTTGCCACTGGACTTTCTGCCGCTGGCCGAGGAGACGGGCCTGATCCTGCCCATGGGCCAGTGGGTGCTGGACGAGGCCTGCCGGCAGGCCGCTGAGTGGCAACGCACCGTCGCCGACGGCCCACCCCCGACGATCGGCGTGAACCTCTCGGCCCGGCAGTTCCAGCATCCACACCTCGTGAAGCAGGTCGAGCGGGCACTCGTGGCGTCCGGGCTCAATCCCGCGAGCCTGCACCTGGAGGTCGTCGAGGGCATCCTGATCGAGGACGTGCGGACGGCCCTGACGCGGCTCGAGGCGCTGCGAGCGCTCGGCGTCCAGGTCACCATCGATGATTTCGGGACGGGGCAGGCCTCGCTGACATCGTTGCGGCGGATGCCGGTCCGTGCCCTGAAGCTCGACCCTTCGTTCCTGGGGCCGCTCGACCCCGCAGCCGTTCAGGTGGTACGGGCTGTCGCCAGCCTTGCCCACACGCTCGGGCTGGAAGTCTCAGCAGAGGGCATCGAGACGGACGAGCAGCTCGCGCGGCTGCGTGAGGCCAACCTCGACCAGGGCCAGGGCTACCTGCTCTCGCGCCCGATTCCGGAGGACGCACTCCGAGCGCTCCTGCAGCGTCGGCGTCCCCTGATTACGTAGGCGGGTCGTGGGTCGTGGGTCGTGGGTCGTGGGTCGTGGGTCGTGGGTCGTGGGTCGTGGGGATGATATCTCCCCACAACCCATGATCTTCGACCCAAGCCCTGGCCTGGCCTAGTTGCCGGTCGTGAAGCTCCAACTGACGCTCGGACCGTTCGTCCAGGCCAGCTTGACCACGTAGACCGTGTTCGGCTTGAGCGGCGCGGCCGGCAGGAGCGTCGGGTTGCCGTAGGCGTCCACCAGCTCGGCGGCCACGTCGGGGCCGTTCTCGGAGCCTTCGCTCAGGCGAGCCAGGGCCGGCATCCCCTGCGGGCGCTGCGGTCCGAGCAGGAGCGTGACCGGGTAGCCGAACGGGCCTGGCTTCCCCGTCATCTCGGCGTAGTCGTCGCAGGCGCAGCGCGTCGGGACTTCCGTCGCGCCAGAGGCCGGGAACCAGCCCGAGGCGTTGGCGACGTCCCGCCGGCCGCCCAGATCGAGGACCGCCGTCGTGGCGCTGGCGCTGGTCGTCTGGCCATACCCCGCATACTGGGTCGCCAGATCGAGCACGAGCACACGGTGGAAGACGCTGTCGAGCCAGCCCTGCACCACCTTCTCAGGCTCGGCCTCGCCAAGGGCCATGACCTCGGCGACGCGCTCGATGGCCGGCGACCGGCCGCTGGCGGCCCGGGCGGCGCGGGCGCTCGGGGTCTCCCCCACGAAGTGCGGCGTGCCGCGCGTCTGGAAGTTTCCTTCAACCTGGCCGGTGGCCACGTCGTACTGGGCGTGCAGCGCAGACGAGACATCCAGGGCGGCGTTGCGGGTCAGGGGCAGCGCGCCAGCCTGAGCCCGTGCGGCGTTGATGGCCAGCAGGGCACGGGTCGCCAGCTTGTCGAGGACCGACGGATCGCGCGGGGCCTCGGCGGCAGCCTGCGTCGGCTGGGGCTGGGCCTCCCGGCTGGTGGCGCGGGGGGCCGGCGTGCCGTTTGCGGGCTGCGCCTGTGGGGTCGCCGGGGTGCGCGTGCCAGCCTCGGCCAGGATCGGCGGGGCGCCAGCCGGCGCGGCCGGGGCCGACTCGGCGCTCCGGGGCTGCGCTGAGGCAGGGTTCGAGCGGGGGTCCGGCACCACGTACGGAGTGGCGGTGGGGATCGGCGTGTTGGTCGGGGCGGCCGTCGGCGGGATGTACGGGGTGGCGGTCGGCATCGGCGTGTTCGTCGGCTGAGCCAGCCAGGGGATCGTCCCGTTGATACCCGGCACGTTGGGGATGATCGAGGTCCACGGTGTCGCCGTGACGATCACCACCTCGGGAGTCGGGGTGCGGGTGGCGCGACGGGTCGGCTCGGGCGTGGCGGTCACAATGATCGGGGTCTGGGTTGGGGGCACGGTCGTGGCCGTCACGACGACTGGCGTCGCCGTTGCGGGGACGGGCGTTGCCGTGGCTGGGACGCTGGTGGCGGTCGGCGGCACACTGGTCGCGGTCGCCGGCACGGGCGTCGAGGTTGGCTGCGTGACCGGCGTGGTGGTCGCATCAGCCGTCCGGCTGGATGGGGTCGTCGTGGCGGCAGCGACGCGGCCGGACGGGGTCGGGGTGGAGGTGGCCGCAACCGGGCTGGCCAGCGCCACCAGCTCGCCGGTGGCATCCCCAGTCATCCGCCCCATCATCCTCAAGAACGGGCTGTCCGTCGTGCTCTCGCCCAGCGCAACCTCGGATGTCTCATCGGAGAAGAGGAACGCCGTCGCCGCGTTGCCATCGGCAAACGGGACTGCGCCGCCAAGCGCCAGGCGGCGGATACCGTCGGTGGTAACGATGGCGCGGCCAACGCGGCGCAACTGGCGCAGCGCACTGGCGGCGACACTCTGGCCGGCGCTGGCGCTTGCGTCTGCAACCGCCACGGAGCCGGGGGCAGCGGGAGCGGCTGCCGTCATGCCGGTGCCGGGCGTCGGGGAGCGCGGTACGCCGCCGATCTCGCGGACGAGGGTCACCCGGTTGCGGGTCGGGGCCTCGGCGGCAACCTGCGGCACGTCCGCCGAGGCCACGCCGCGCGAGCTGAGCAGGGCCACGGCCACCGTCAGCAGCAGGCTGGACAGGATGCCCAGGCCGCCGAGCAGCACCCAGCGACGCGCCATCGGGTCGGCCAGCCCGCCAGCCGGCGTCCCCGAACTGGTCCGGCTCTTGACCGGCTTCGGGTGTTCGTCAGCAGCGAGGATCGCCTGAGAGAGGCCGCTCCGGCGCACAACAGCACGATTGAGATTGCTCGCACGGCCGGCGGCGGGTGTGCCTGCCGACGCGCGTCCCGGGGTTCTTCGGTAAGGCGAGTAGGTTTGACCAGCCACGATTGCTCCGATGAGACCAGTGCTCCACACCTGTAGGTCTCAGTCGGATCGTATCGGTCAGTCGCAATGTGGCACGAGAGTCGGTGGTCCTGGTGCAAGCAAACAGTCGTACCGGCCGGGGCAGGACGATGGTACGGCGTCTGCTCCGAGCAGCCTCATGCCTGCCCTGTCGAAGCTACGACCGCCTGTGCAGTGCACACATCTGAGGTGACCTCACCCCCCGACCCGGGAGTAACCTCGCCCCGGACACGCCATCAAGCGGGCGGGCGGGAAGCAGAGCGCCGCCAGACGCTCCGCCACACACGCGAGGGCACACGCGCGTGCCTGGACCGGCTCAGGCGGCCTGCTTGTGGCCGCCGATGCTCGGGTCCGGCGGGGTGGGTGCTGCCGTCTGCGTCGGCAGCACCGCCAGGGCCGTCACCAGCTCGAGGGTCACCTGCGTCAGCTCGACGCGGCGCGCACGCTCGGCCTCGTAGGCCAGCTTCAGATCCTGGGCATAGCGGAGCAGCTGCGCGTGGGCCAGCTTCAGATGGATCAACTCAAGCTGCGCGGGGTCCGGATCTGGCCGGCCTCGGCGCGGCTGTGGCTGGCGGAGATAGCTCATTGTGTCCACGAACGTTCATCCCTGAGGGTCAAGCGGCGCGGCATCCATGCTCTTCAAGCGCCCCTCGTACCTTGAGTATCGGCGGGCTGGCACGGATGTTGAGAGTACGTGACGCCCGGTTCGGTCAGACGGAACGCCCGGCTCCTATCGGCCGTTTGATGGTCCCGCAACAGGTTTTCTGTGCCCAATCTTCTGTTCTGTAGGCAAACTGCCCTGCCCCCTAGTCCCGGAGGGCAGCGCCGTCCCGTTCTGAGGTGTGAGCGCGCAATACCGGAGCTACCCGGTGTGACCACCAGACGCCGTGTGCGTGCGATCACCTGGAAACGAGCATCACGCCAGCTATGGGACCGTTGACTAGCGCGCGCATCAGCACGAGCCTCCTCGATGCGCTCGTCGAGGTGATCGAGGGCGCAGGCTGCCCGTCAGCCGCCGAGGCGCAGCTGCAACGGGCCGCCGCCCGGGTCGCCAGCTCGCTGACCCGGGCGTGCAGCCGGCTGGAGGCTTCCGAGCCGCCGGAGCCGTCAACGCTCGCGCTGCAGCTCGGCGCACTCGCCGCGCAGCTCGTGCCGGGCAGTCAGCAACTGGTCGCCGCCGCGGATCGCGCGTCCATCGGGCTGCCGACGGGCGAGGCGCTCGACGCCGCCCCGCCGGTCCGCGTTCGGTTGGTGGCTGCTGTACTCGGACAGGTGGCCGCGCAGCACGCTGGATACGCCCGCGTCAGCCTCGACCTGCAGCTCGTCGACGGCTCGACAGTCTGGCTCACAAGCGTGTCGCTCGCGCCGGCCGGCGAGGCCGGGCCGCACCAGCAGGAGTACGGACAGCCCGCCTCGCGTGAGATGGTCGCCCCACGTGAGATGGCCGCCCCACGTGAGATGGCCGCCCTGCGTGAGATGGCCGCCCTGCGTGAGATGGCCGCGTCGTCCACGTCCAGGCCAGTAGCAGAGCACCGGTCAGTCGATGCCAGGACGCTCGCCCCGGCGGGTGATGCCCCGGCGGGTGATGCCCCGGCGGGTGATGCCCCGGCGGGTGATGCCCCGGCGGGTGATGCCCCGGCGGGTGATGCCCACCTCGTACAGCTTGGACACCTTGCGGCGAGCGTGGCACACGGCCTGAACAACCTGCTCGGGGCCGTGGCCGGACAGTCCTCCGAGCTGCTGGCGGCGACGAACGGCCACGCGCCAACCGCCGACGCCCATGCGAGCGGCCTCCGGCTGATCCACCAGGCCGCCCTTGACGGCGCGGGCCTTGCCCAGCGGCTGCTACGCGCCAGCCGAGGTGAGCCGGCCCAGGGAGCAGACACGCTGGAGCTGGTCGATCTCGGGCAGGTGCTGGTGGACGCGGTCGACCTGACGCGCATGCGCTGGCACGACGAAGCGCTCCAGCGGGGCATCGCGATCGAGCCGACCGTGGAGGTAGGCCAGCCGCTCTTGATCCGGGGCGTGGCGGCGGACCTGCGAGAGATCGTGGTCAACGTCATCCTCAACGCCGTTGACGCAATGCCCGAAGGCGGCCGGCTCGGCCTGCGCGGCGATCTTGCGGACGGCGTGGTGACCGTCACCTGTCAGGACACCGGGCAGGGGATGTCCCCCTCGGTTCAGGCCCGCCTCTTCGAGCCGTTCTTCACCACCAAGGGCAAGCGCGGCACCGGCATGGGCATGGCGATCCTGCACGCCGTGGTGGCACGGCACGGTGGCGAGGTCCGCGTGACGAGCGGTCAGGGCGCCGGCACCTGCGTCACCCTGCAGCTGCCAGCCGCACAGCTCCGGCACGGGCAGCGGCTTGCGGTCCCCCGCCCGAAACCGGCGGCGCCGGTCGACCTGGCCCCAGAGCTTCAGGAGCGCACCATCCTGGTGATCGACGATGACGCCTCGTTCCGGGCGATCTTCTCGCGGCGGCTGGCCCTGGACGCCCGGCGGGTCGAGTCGGCCCCAGACGCGGCATCGGCGCTGGCGCTGCTGGAAACGGGAACCTGGGATCTAGTGTGCATTGATGAGGGTCTGCCGGATTGCTCGGGGCGGGCAGTGGCCGCCGAGATCCAGGCACGCGGGCTGGCCGGCGCGGTGATCTTGATGACGGGCTCAGCTGTCGGGCCTGATGATCCAGCGTATACGGCGGCTGGTGTGAACGCCGTCCTGCCGAAGCCCTGCACCGACGCCGAGCTGGCACGGGCGATCCGCGCGGCGCTGGCGCACACGGGGGCGCATCCGGGCCAGCCGCACGCCGCCCCCGCCTGAACCACTCCACTCGGTATCGCGCAACCACCGAGTAGCGGGCACAGTAGTGCACAGGCATTTGCGTCATTGCGATGCCCCAGCTATGCTATCGTCCGTCAGCCGTACTGCACGTCCAGCAAGACGATGATTGGTTGTAGCCCACGCGTACTACGTCGTTATAGGCAGGATGGGGGGCGTGCCAAGCTTGTACACGATTGTTTTCACTACTCTTGTGAACCCCCTCGTCACTTCGGTGACGAGGTGCGAGACCGCCAGCAATGGCGGTCTCAGCTTCGTTAAGAGCCCTTCAAGAGCCCTTCATGCGAGTGAACCTGTATGTGGATGGGTTTAATCTCTGGTATGCGATTCGCGACCATGCACGCATCGGGCATCCCTGCAAGTGGCTGGATCTTTACCACCTTGCTCAACTGCTTCGACCCAATGACTCAATTAATCGAGGCCTGGTCATAACTCGGAAGCTGGCTCACCAGGAGAACCGAGACCTCCGCACCATCGTCGAAGGCCGCTCATTTGGCGCAGTGCGTGGGCGAGCGCGACGCTGCTCCCTATCTGGTAGGAGTTA
>JADZEM010000092.1 GCA_020850535.1 Chloroflexota bacterium | reverse complement strand
GTCCGGGCGATTGCATGTTCATTGGTGTCCCCGAAGCATCATGGAACGGGCGGTCGGGGACTGAAGTCCCCGCCTACACGCATTCAGTCGCTGCGCGACGGCCGCCGGGAACGGCAGGCACTGGTGCGACTGGCGCGTCGCGCAGCGACTGAATGACGGTAGGCGGGGCTTTCAAGCCCCGACGCCGCCGCACGACGACATCAACATGCAATCGCCCTGGTGTGACAAGGATCGTCGTTGCTCGCGCGGGCCTCACACGGTATACTCAGGGGCACCTCGGGCGATTAGCTCAGCTGGTTAGAGCGCACGGTTCACATCCGTGAGGTCCTGGGTTCGAGTCCCCGATCGCCCACCGAGCAGCGGCGGCCCCGCCTTCTGGCGGGGCCGTTTTCGTTCATCAGCTCCAGGGCGGCGGTCCGTCCGCGCTACCGAGGGGCCGGCCATACCTGGTCGAGCTTGGCCGCCAGGATGAAGTCGTTCTCGCTGAGGCCGCCGATGGCGTGTGTCCAGACCTCGGCCACCACCCTGCCCCAACTGAGCAGCAGATCAGGGTGGTGCCCCTCGGCCTCCGCAACGGTCCCCGCTCGGTTGACGAACGCCAGAGCCTTCGCGAAGTCCGAGAACGTATATGTCTTCGTCAGCTTCTTGCCGTCGATCACCCTCCAGCCCCGGACCTGAAGCAGCAGCAGCGAGATCTCTTCGGGCGTGAGCGCGGGGACACCCCCCTCACAGGGTGCACACTGACGGGCCGTGAGCGACTCAGCCATCTCGTCCTCTCCTTCGCAGACAATGGGGCCACCTGGCGACCGGACCATGCCAGTTCCAGGTTGGGGCACACAGGCACGACACTACTCGGCGGATGCTGACTCCGCAGGATCGCGGACGGGGGCCGGGGCCGGGGAGAGCGGCGCAGCGGACAGGCGCTCGGCCACGCCGCTGCCCGCCCGCAACCAGAGCTGATCGCCGGACTGGAAGACCGCCGTCGCCCGTTGGGCGTTGGTGATGGCCGGCAGCCCGATCTCGCGCAGGATGACCGAGCCGTGCGAGAGATCGCCGCCCGTCTCCACCACGACCCCCGCGACCAGCCCGAACGTCGGGATCCAGCCAGCATCCACCGAGCGGGCCACCAGCACGATGGACTCGGACTCCAGCTCGGGCGGCAGCGACGTGCTCGGCTCGCTGAGCACCCAGGCCCGCCCCAGCACGTCGCCGCTGGCAAGGCTCAGCCCGCGCACCACCGGTCCCTGCGCCGCGTCCTGGCGGCCCGACCGGTACTGCTCCAGGTCGTCGGATCGGCGAATCAGGTCCGGCAGGTGATACTGCGACAGCCGCCGGATCTCGGCCCGCCGCTCCACGAAGAACGCCATCCCCGGCTGCCACCCCAGGTCGAGCCGGCGGACCTCGTTCACATCGAGCAGCCACAGCGACTCACGGTCTGGCAGCGCACCACGTCTGACCGCCTCGTCCGCCAGCTCCAGCAGGCGCAGGCGCACCCGCTCGAAGGCGACCATCGCCACCGAGCGCAGGTTCTCGCGGGCACGCATCGCCCGACTGCTCTGCCACCAGAGCGGCAGCGCGGCCGTCCCACGCGCCGTCCGGCGCGGCACAACGGTGCGTGGCGTCTCGGCGTGCGCGACGGCCGCCAGCAGCGGCGCCGGCGACTCCCGAAAACGCGGGCGGGCGATATCGCTCTCGAAAACCCCTCGGTGCCCATGCCGCTTGAGGTAGCGTTGCCACGCCGACTGAAACCGCGTGTCTTTGGGCACCTCGCCACGCGCCACCGTCGCCAGCAGCTCGGGATCGGCCTGCACCAGCGTCCGCAACGGCGCCAGCTCGTCGAAGATCGCCGTGGCGACGGTCCGGTGACGGCTCGTGTGCTCCTCCAGCACCCCGAGCGCCCGCAACGCCGCCAGCGGGCCGCTCATCGCCGCCGCCAACGACATCATGCCGCCGACCAGCGTGGTGTACAGCCATGCGAGCGTCTCGACGCACTCGGTGAACGTCGTCCCCGGCTCCTCGGCGTGGTGGAGGATCTCGCCGATCCGCCGGCGCGTCGCCCCGACCGACGACAGCTGCGCCACGCCCATGCGACCCAGCACCGGCAGGTTCCGCAGCAGGCGCGGAAGGTTCGGGCCGGCCGGGCGGTCGGCCTGTCCACCAATCGAGTCCGTGACCAGCCGCGTCGGCAAGCCGAAGAGGCGCATCATCTCGCTCAGGAGCGACTGGTTGATGTACGGGCGGCCCAGGAACGACTCGATGAATGGGCGGTGGGCCGGCAGCCGTGGATCGAAGCGGCGGTAGTTCGCGAACAGCCGGTCGGCGCAGGACTCGACCAGGCTCGCCATGAAGCGCGAGGGCAGCTCTGGCAGGATCTCCTTGTGGTTGGCGAGCGTAAACGCCTCATCACGGCGCGTCGGGCGGGTGACGGGCCGTAGCTGGATCAGCCAGCAGCGCACGCCGTCGTCGGCCCATTCCACATCCCAGTCGCCCGGGCCGAACACGCGTCGAATATCCCGCAGCAGGGTCTGGAGCCGCACGGCAAACGGCAGGCCTGGCAACAGGTCAGCGGTCCCCGGCGGCGCTTCCCAGCCGCGCAGCCGAGGCAGCAGCACCAGCTCACCGGGCGCCTCGCCGGCGACGAGCCGATCTGCCGTGCCCTTCGTCAGGTTGACAAGGTCATCCTCGTGCTCCTGCTCGGTGAATGCGACGCCAGCGTACCGTGCGCGCACCATCCGCAGCAGCAACACGTCACGCCGAAACGTCCGCGAGGTCCGCTCGGCAGACCGCCAGACATCCTCCAATGCGGCCGTCAGTCGGGCGGGGTCGTGCGGATCGACGTGCAGGTGGCTGGTGAAGTAGCCGGCCAGCGACTGGCGCGGCGTGTCCTCCAGCGAGAAGGTGGAGCGCACGGCGATGGGGCCGTCGAAGCGCGGGAGATCGAGCAGCGCCAGCAGCCGGCGTGGGTCGGTGATCTCGACGCGGTCGGCGTCCCGGCGCGCCATGCCGAGCCGCAACGCCGCGTGCCACGCATCGTCAAGGATGATCAGGCCCGGCGGAACCGGCAGCCCCGCGCGCGCAGCCAGATCGAGCAGGCGACCCTTGCTGCCCACACCCAGGTTCGCGGAGCGTCCCGACCCTAGGAGCACCCAGGTCGGCCCCGTTCGAGACTCACTCACGACCGTACACCTTCTGTTGTCCTGGCAGCATCGCGGGCGTCACCAGCGAGAAGCGGTGCGCCCCGCCACCGTTGCCGTGTACGGCCACCACCATGCTGGCCGGCGCAGACGTGGTCAGCCCCTCGACGGCGGCCTCAGCCACCGCGCCGGCACCCTCGCGCTGCTCCGCCACCCCAGGCGATTCCACATCACAAATCTACCGGTCGGGACGCTCCCAGGCAAGGCCGGCCCAGAACTGGCGCGAGCATCCCCAAACGGAACGCCGTCAGGGTTGTGCACAGCGCCGAGGACAGCTGCCGTGCGGGTGCGTATCGTAGCGGGCAGAGCCGCGTTTCTCCTGGAAGAGGGCCGCTCATCTGCGCCCCGTGGGCGCGGTAGCACTGGTAAGAGTGCGCGCGTATACTGTCGGCAGTTAGCCGACGGTCGGACAAAGGGCGTTCGACCAGGACGTGCCGCTCGCCCCGTGCGCGAGTGGGAACGACGGCTCGACGGCGAGGGAGGGCACCAGGATGACCACTGGCTCATCTCGGGTTTCGCGACGCGGGTTCCTCGGACGCGCAGCTGCCGTGGCAGGCGGCCTCTCGGTTGGCATGATGGGGCTCGAAGTCCCGCGGCGCGTCGCCGCCGCGACACTCGACACGCAGCCACGCGCGGCGGCTGTCCTGCTCCAGAGTGGCGCGTCGATCACGGCTGGCCTGTCCGAGCAGATGCTCACCCTCGACCCGGCGAATCACTACTCGATCTCCGCGACGACCGTCCTACGGCACATCTTCGATCCGCTGGTGGACGTGACCGGCGACAGCCAGTTCGTGCCCGCCCTGGCCGAGTCCTGGGAGATCCTCGACGACATGACCTGGCGCTTCCGGCTGCGCCAGGGGGTCATGTTCCACGACGGCACGCCGTTCGATTCGAGCAGCGTCGTCTACAGCATCACCCGCGTCGCGACGGACACCAAGCTGATCAAGAACTCGGTCTTCGGCGAGATCACCAGCGTCGAGGCCGAGGGGCCGTACAGCGTCATCATCCGCACCCGTACCGCCTTCGGCGCGATGCTCGGGCACCTGACGATGCTCGGGATGCTCCCGGCCAGCGCTGCCGGCCAGGAGGCGTCCTTCTTCGAGCGGCCCGTGGGCACCGGCCCGTACCGCTTCAACGGCTGGACCCGTGGCGAGGTGGTGGACCTCGTCGCCAACCCGAGCTACTGGGTCAGTGGCACGCCGAAGGTCGGGGCCGTTCGCTACCGGTTCATCCCCGAGGTCTCGACCCGCGTGGCCGGCCTGCGGGCCGGCGAGATCGACGTGATCGACCGCATCCCCGCCGACATGGTCTCGACGCTGATGGGCAGCTCGGGCGTCCAGGTGATGACCCGCTCGGCCATCGAGACGCAACAGTGGGTGTTCCAGCTGCAGAATCCGCCGGTGGACAACGTGTTCGTGCGGAAGGCGATCAGCATGGCGATCGACCGCGACACGATCATCAACGAGTTCCACCTGGGGTACGCGCAGGCGGCCACCTGCCCGACGCCGCCCGGCCTGGTTGGCTTCACCAATCTCGGCGCCAAGACCTACGACCCGGCCGGCGCAAAGTCGATGATGGCCCAGGCCGGCATCAGCAGCGCGACCATCGACTTCGTGCTGATGAAGGGCGTGTACCCGAAGCAGCTGGAGATCGCCGAGGCGGTCCAGGCGATGCTCGGCGAGGTCGGCATCACCGTCAACGTCCGCGAGATGGAGGTCGCCGCTGCCCGTGAGGCGCGTACGGCTGGCACCTACCACATGTTCTACTCGGGCTGGGCGCACATGCCGCACGACCCTGACTGGTACTACGGCCAGTGGTACACGGCGAAGGGCGCGGCTGGCCTGAGCCGCTACAACAACCCGACGGTCGAGCAACTGGTGGTCGAGGCGCGCTCCACGAACGTCTCGGTGCGGCAGCAGAAGTACGAGCAGCTGCAGCGGATCATCTGGGACGATGAAGAGGCGACCATCTGGCCGTACTACAGCACGGCGGTCTACGCCACGCGGGATCGCGTCGGCGGCTTCGAGGCGCGCCCCGACTACTACGTGCTGCTCAGCAACGTCACCGTCGGCTAGGACAAGGCATTGAAGCCCACTCCGCCCCGTCATCCCGAGCGGAGTGGCCCATTCGGCAGGCTCAGGGCAAGGCGTGCTCCCTCCACCGTCATCCCAAGCGGAGTGAGCGTGCGCCACCCCTCGTCATCCCGAGCGGCGTTCGCATGCTCCCTCCACCGTGATCCCGAGCGAAGTGAGCATGCGAACGCAGTCGAGGGATCTTCCTCACGCCACAGAAGGAGAAGATCCCACCACTCCGCTCGTTCCGCGCCGCGGTCGGGATGACGGAGGGGTGTGCTCGTTCCTCGCGTAGCTGGCCCTGAGCGTGCCGAATGGGGTCGGGATGACGACAACAAGGAGATTCGTTCCTCGCTTCGGTCGGGATGACACACCTGTGCTGCGCGGCCCGGGCGGTGACGCTTCGGGCCGCGCGCACCATTGGCCGCCGTTCAGGCCGCGCGGCAGACGGCGAGGGCGGAAACCAGGATGCGCGCATACGTACTCAGACGAATCCTCCACTCGGCGTTGACGCTGTTCGGCGTGTCGCTGGTGGTGTTCGGCATCTTGCGGGTGCTGCCCGGCGACCCTGCCAAGATGCTGCTGCCCGAAGGGGCGTCGAACGCCCAGGTCGCCCAGCTCCGCGAGCAACTGGGGCTGGAGGAGCCGTTGTACGTCCAGTACGGCGTCTTCATGAAGAGCATCGCGCTGGGGAACTTCGGCCAGTCCTACCAGTTCAACGCGCCGGCCCGTGATGTCGTGGCCGAGCGTGTCTGGCCGACGATCCACCTGGCGCTGGCGGCCTTCACCCTGACGGTGTTGTTCGGCGTGCCGGCCGGCATCCTGGCCGCGGCCCGCCACCGCACCATTTTTGACTACGGCAGCATCTTCCTGGCGGCACTCGGGCAGTCCCTCCCGAACTTCTGGCTCGGGATCATGATGATCCTGCTGTTCGGGGTGCTGCTCGGCTGGCTGCCAACCTCTGGCTACGAGAGCCCGGCCTACCTCGTCCTGCCCGCGCTCACGCTCGCCGCCTACCCGACGGCGCTCGTCGCCCGGCTGACGCGGTCGAGCATGCTGGAGGTGCTGGGGAAGGAGTACGTCCGCACCGCGCGCAGCAAGGGGCTGTCAGAGCGGACGGTGGTCCTTCTGCACGCGGTCAAGAACGCTGCGATTCCCGTCGTGACGGTGCTCGGGCTGCAGATCGGCGTCCTCCTCGGCGGCGCAGTCATCACCGAGTCGGTGTTTGCGTGGCCGGGCATCGGCAAGCTGGCGGTGGACAGCATCTTCCGCCGAGACTTCCCCGTCATCCAGGTCGTGCTGATCCTGGCGGCCGCCGTCTTCATCGTCATCAACCTGCTGGTAGACCTGACGTATACCGTCCTCGATCCTCGGATTCGATACTCATGACCGCCGTCGAAGCCACACCTACTCCAGAGGTCGTCGCCTCCCGCGCCCGCATCGCGCCGTCTCGATGGCGGGCCGTGCGTCGCGCGTTGCGCCGCAACCCGACCATCCTGATCGGCGGCGCGCTGCTCGTGCTGCTGATCGCCGCCGCCGTGCTGGCCCCGGTCCTGGCGCCGGCCAATCCGACGCAGCCTGGGTTCTCGACGCGCGTGCGCCCGCCGGCCATCCTCGGCACGGCGTCCGGCTTCGTCCTCGGCAGCGACAACCTGGGCCGTGACATCCTGAGCCGCCTGCTCTACGGAGCGCAGTTCTCGCTGATGCTGGCCGGCGTCTCAGTGGTCCTGTCGGGCCTGATCGGCGTGACGGCCGGCCTGATCTCAGGGTACGTCGGCGGCAGGACCGACGACATCATCATGCGCGTCGTGGACGTGCAGCTCGCCTTCCCGATCATCCTGCTGGCTATCGCCATCGTCGCGGTGGTCGGGCGGAGCTTCGGGGCGCTGATCGGCGTGCTGGCGCTCTCGGGCTGGGTCATCTACGCGCGGACCGTCCGCGCCAACGTGCTCTCGCTCAAAGAACTGGACTACGTCGGCGCGGCGCGGGCGCTGGGGGCTGGCGACGGGCGGATCGTGACGTGTCACATCCTGCCGAATACGCTCGCCCCGATCATCGTGGTGGCGACGGTACAGCTTGCCACGATGCTGCTGCTCGAATCGGGCCTCTCGTTCCTCGGCCTGGGCCTGGAGCCGCCGACGCCCTCGTGGGGACGTATGCTGGCCGAGGGCCGCGACTACCTGAGCAACGCCTGGTGGATCTCGACGATGCCCGGCATCGCGATCTCGCTGGCGGTCCTCGGCGCGAACCTGCTCGGCGACGGCATCCGCGACCTGCTCGACCCGAACCTGCGCGGCATGTAGCCCGCAAGCCGTATCATTCCTGCGGAGCGCGAGACGGATGTGGCCCGAGAACTCTGGACGGATAGACTCACGCCAAGACGCGACCGAAGCTGAGCTTGAGGTCGAGGGGCGGATGCACGACGAGTTCCTCACTCGGCTTGAGCGGGACTGGCGGATGTCAGCGATCCCAGAGTCGTTCTATCTTGAAGAGAACGAGAGCATGCGTTCGCGGCGCATGGAATCGGAACGGGCCTCGTTGGCAGCCATGCTTGAAGGTGATCCGGATGAGCATCGTCTCGCCTGGGAAGCCATCAGCGCCGCGCTCGATGATCGCTACGAGCGAAACGATGCGGTGCGCGCGAGCGGATGATTCTGGCGCTTGACAGTGGGCCGCTGGGAATGGCGGTCAATCCACTGGCCACGACCGAGACGCGGCGTTTCCAGCGCTGGCTGGACGGCGCCATCCAACAAGGACACCGTGTTCTGGTCTCAGAGGTATGCGACTATGAGGTCCGCCGCGAACTTGTCCGCATCCAGGCAACCAGGAGCATCGCCCGCCTGGACAGCTTCATTGCGTGGTCGCAGTTCCTTCGGATCACACGAGGGGTCATGCTGAGAGCCGCCGACCTGTGGGCAGAAGCGCGTCGAACTGGTCTCCCAACTGCCGACCCCGCTGCCCTCGACATTGATGTGATTCTGGCGGCACAGGTGCGGTTGTTCTCAGAAGAGATTGGGCAACCAGTGATAGTCGTGACGACGAATGCGCGGCACCTCGCGCGGTTTGTCGAGGCGCGCTCCTGGCAGGAAATCCAGATCGAGACCGACGGCGAGGGATAGCCGTCCTGACGGATCGCCCGGCCAACGTCACGGATACGGCGTCTCCAGCTCGAACGGATAGAGCGGCGTGCGGCGGTTGCGGTAGGCGAAGAACCCGAGGTTCGTCGTCGTGACGCCCGGCGTGTCGGCGAGCACGATCTCCTTCGCCACCCGCGAGTAGGCCGGGCGGGGCGACACGACGCCCTTCGCGATGACCACGCGGTAGCGGGCCGGGTCGATCCCCACCGAATACATCTGCTCCAGGCTGGTGTTCCCGACGCGCTTGCTGGTCAGCAGGATGGTGTGGCCGTCCGTCGTCTCCAGCACCGCCGAGGTTCCGCCGTCGAAGAAGCGCCAGCCGCCATGGGTCGGCAGCGGATCCTCGAACAGGCCATCCGAGATCGCACGGACCGTCCCCGTCACCATGACCGGCTCGCCGTGCATGTCATCCGTCTTGCCGCCGACCGTCATCGTGATCTTCGAGCCAACGCCTACCTCGACGCAGTCGCCTACCGCCTCCGGGTCGTAGAGGGTCTGGAGGTAGCCGCGAATGCCGAGCCGCTTCGCCTCGGCCAGCAGGAACGTCGAGTCCGCCGACGACCCCGCCCCGATGTTGTCGCCCACGTCCATCAGCACAATCGGGCCTTCGGGCTGGGCGTCGGCGTACTGGAGCGCCTCGGCGATCGACGGGATGTCGCCCTGAAGGGCCTCCTTGCGCTCCCAGGCCACATCGGCCATGGCGCGGGCCGCCGACTGCGCCACCTCACGGTCGCCGTCGCTGATGGCCAGGAAGCTCATGCCCATCTCTTCGACGTCGGCGTACGGATACCCCTCCGCGATACTGACCGAGAGGATGCCCGGCCGCCGCATCATCTCCGGCATCGTCTCGACAATGCCCTTCATCGGCTCCTCGCCGGTGTACTGCTTGATGATGTTGACCACCAGCGGCGGCATCTCCAGCACCTGGACCGGGGTGATCTCGCCCTTGATGGTCCGGACGATCAGCTCGGCGCACTCCTCGGCCCGCTCCTTGGCGTCCAGGTGCGGGTTGGTGGCGTAGACCACTGTGACCGTGCTGTGGTCGATCACCTTCTGGGTGACGTTGGCGTGCATGTCGAAGTTCACGCCGATCGGCACGTCCGGCCCGACCACCTCGCGCACCCGCCGCACGATCTCGCCGTCGGCGTCGGGGAACTCGTCGGAGACGGCAGCCCCGTGCTGGGCCAGCAGGACGCCGTCCCAGGGGCCGTTGTCCCGCAACAGTTGGAGCATCTCGTCCACCAGGATGTCGAACGCCCGCCGCGTGATGATCCCGATGGGGCCGGTGGTGGCGAAGATCAGCGGCACGATCTCGAAGCCGAGCTTCTGGCTGGCCGAGAAGTAGCCGGCCAGGGTCGTGGTGGCCGTCGCGTGCTTCTGCCGCAGCTCGTCGCCGCGCAACACTTCCCACATCTCCAGGTCCGCAAGCACCCTGGAGAATGTGTTCGTCTCGTGAGCCAGCCCGAGTGCAGCCAGCCGCATACGGTCGTTCCTCCCCAGGCCGGGCGAAGAGATCGGCCCGGCAATGGCGGCTCCCGGCCCGACGACGCTGCTCGGTGACGTGTGTCGGCGATGACGGGGTCCGCGCTCGGGCGAGATGGTAGCCCGGCCGGCTGCCAGTATGTCAGGCCCGCGCCCGCGGAGAGGACTGACCGAGGCGCACCACGACGTGACACCATCGAGGGCGTCCGTCGCTCACCGGAGCCAGGATGACCGATGCCCAGGTGGTGCGTGTGGCGCGGTCAGTTGCCCCAGGTCACCTCGAGGGTGGGGCGGCCGGCAGCGTTCCAGTCACCGGTGTTCGAGGTCACGAAGTACTTGCCCGAGTGGTATGGCTCGTCCGGTGAATAGAGAACCAGCGCGAGCGGTGATCCTGACGCATAGGCGGTGGCGACGGCCGCGCTCACGTCCCAGGTCCGCTCGACACCCGGCCAGACAATCGTGTCCTTGAAGACCGGAACCACGGCGCGCGAGACGTTCTCACGGGCGAGCGGGGCCGTATTCCAGGTGATGGTCCCCTCGGTCCAGGTCGGATCGGTGGTGGCAACCTGTATGAGCGACGGATAGAGGGTGTCGGATGCGCTGCCCGACCCGCCGAACTGGTGCATGACCAGCCGAGCCGACACGATACGCTTGCCGGATGGCACCGAACCGAGCGGGAAGGTGACGTAGTACTTCGAGAAGCAGGGCCAGTCCCCGATGTCGGACTGGTTTTGCACGTTCATGTCGGTGCGGCCGGCGTAGTTGAAGCTCCCCCACTGGTCGAAATAGACCGGATCAGCCGCACCGCCGCAGTCCGCGCCACCGCCGACCGCGGCGTCTGGCACCGACGTGCCGCCCGTCGTCTGGCGAATCGAGACCGTGCCAGCCGGTGTCGTCGGAGCGGTGTAGGACGGCAGACCGAAGCGGATCTCGCCAGACCACGATGCCTGCGACCGCTGCGCGCCAGCCTGGTCGTCACGGTCGTAGGTGATCACCTCGAGCGGCCAGACCGCGCCGTCCACGGGGGTGGAGAGCCCCAGGCTGGCGAACGGGATCTGGAAAGTGGCAACCCAGCCACGGTCGTCGCTCTGGCTGTCAAACGCCGAGTTGGGTGCGTTGCCACGCCAGCCGGTCGACGTCGTGAATGGAACGGTCGGCACGGACCGCTGGTAGTTGGTACGAGCTTCGAACCAGTTGAGCCCAGAAACGAAACGATACGTTCCTGTCGGGGCGGTGAGGGTGACGCCGACCGCGTCGAACTCCTCGAGGCGGCTGGTCTGGCCGGCAGTATCGTAGCGGAGGTGCATGTCCATGATGTTCGCCTGCACCCAGAGATCCGTCGCGGAGTAGCTGATCCGCACGTCGGTGTAGTTCTCGGACGGGGTCACCCGGCCGTACCAGAAGACGGCAGCCTCCCCTGGGACGAACGATCCGCTGAAGCGCGGAAGGTTGGCCCGCCGGGCGGTCGTCGGGGCCGAGGTGGCCGTTGGCGCCACGGTTGCGGTCGGCGCCGGCGTCACGGTCGCGGTCGGCAGCGGGGTTGCGGTCGGGGTCGGTAGGCCGACGCCGAAGGAGGCGCCACCTCCGACAAAGGTGGTCCAGTCACCACAGGAATCCACGACCGTCACCGGCACGGTCATGGATTGCCCGCCGGCAATCCGACGTGCCGAGAACTGGGCGGAGGTCGTGCCGGCCGCGAACGTGACGGTCACATTGCCGGCGCTGTTGGTCAGCTTGCCCGGCATCGACACCAGGGCGTTCGAGACGGGCGCAAACCGGATCTGGCTGAGCTGGTTGGTCGGCGTCGAGGCTGACGTGGTCGCCGTGACCGTCACCAGCAGCGTTGTGGAGCTTTCTGGCTGGGTCTGCACGCGCACCGGCGGGCGGGGACTGCAGGCTGCCCCGAGTGGTGCGGCCTCAACATCACGATGCTCGCCAGCAGACAATACCTGCAATCCGACGAGCAGCAGGACGACCAGCCCGACCCACGGGGCGCGCCAGCGGTTTGATGAGGATTCCCGCACTACAGCCTCGCTCACGAACGGTAGATCCGTCTTCAGGACTCACAGATTCGTGCGTCCGATCTGGAGCACAGAGTTTAATCAAAATGATCGTCGCCGTGCGGCACAATTCAACAGAGCGTCTCGTCATCTCAGAGCTTCATGCACACACATGTGCGAGGAGAACTGCGTCCATCACGGCTTCTGGCAGCGCAAAGCCGCCAGGATGTGCCCAGGGTCGACGATGATGGCATCCGGCCACCGCCCGACACGCTCGTGGGCGGCGTGCGCCTGCCGACGCCGAACGGCCCCGTTCAGCAAGGGGATCGTCGTGAATCGATCTTGGAGACGGCCCGGAGGCCGCTGACTATCCCCGAGCGGCCCGGATCGCCAGCGCCTCGTCCAGGATGCGGTCGGCCACGTCGCGCTTCGGCATCAACGGCAGCTCCCGCTGGCGGCCGGTCGGGTCCAGCAGCACGACGGCGTTGTCGTCCGTCCCGAAGCCGCTGTCAGACCGGCTGATGTCGTTGGCGACGATCAGGTCGAGCTTCTTGCGCTCCAGCTTGTCGGCGGCGTTCTGCAGCAGATCCTGGCTCTCGGCCGCGAAGCCGACCCGCACCAGCCGTGGACCGGCCAGCATGGCCGTCGCTGCGAGGATGTCCGTCGTCCTCGCCAACTGGAGCGTCAGCTCGTCGTCCTTCTTCTTGATCTTCTGGTCGGCCACCGTGGCCGGGCGGTAGTCGGCCACGGCAGCCGCCATGACCAGCAGATCGGCATCCGGCAGGGCGGCCATCACCGCGTCGTGCATGTCGGCGGCGCTTCGCACGTTCTGCACCTGGACGCCAAACGGCGCGCTCAGGGCGGTCGGCGCGGAGATCAGCACCACTGACGCGCCACGGTCGCGGGCCGCCTCGGCGATGGCGTACCCCATCTTGCCCGACGAGTGGTTGGAGACGTACCGGACCGGGTCGATGGCCTCCTGCGTTCCTCCCGCCGTCACCACTACGTTCCAGCCAGCAAGGTCGCCGTCGCGGGCCAGCACCAGCCGCAGCGTGTCCGCGATGACCGGCGGCTCGGCCAGCCGCCCCTGCCCAACCAGCCCCGACGCCATCCGCCCGTGGCCCGGCTCGACCATCGTCGCGCCGCGCTCGCGGAGGATCTGGACATTGGCCCGCACGGCCGGGTGGTCGTACATGTCGGCGTCCATGGCCGGCGCGATGACCAGCGGCGCGCGGGTGGCGAGGCTGGTGGTCGTGACGAGATCGTCGGCCAGCCCGTGCGCGAGCTTCGCGAGGGTGTGAGCCGTCGCCGGCGCGACACAGACGACATCCGCGTGGTGGCCCAGGCTGACGTGGCTGATCTCCGAGTTTGCCAGCGTGCTGAACATGTCCACGTGCACGGCCCGCTGCGTCAACGCCTGGAAGCTGAGCGGCTGGATCAGTTTCGTGGCTTCGGGCGTCATCAGCACGTCCACCAGCGCCCCGGCCTGGGTCAGCAGGCTTGCCAGGGCCACGGCCTTGAACGCCGCGATGCTGCCCGTGACGCCCAGCACGATGCGCTTGCCGGCCAGGACGTCGTGGCTCATTCGGCGGCTCCCGCAACGCCCGAGTGGACCGCCGGCGCGTCGGCGTTCAACTGGTACAGGAAGCGCAGCCCGTGCAGCGTGAGGTCGGGATCGACTACGTCGATGCAGTGGGTCTCGGGCACGATCACCGAGGCCAGGCCGCCGGTGGCGATCACCAGCGGGTCGCCCTCCATCTCGTCCTTGATCCGCCTGACGAGGTACTCGACGAGCCCGACGTACCCGAGCACCACGCCGGCGCGCAACGAGGTCACCGTATTGCGCCCGATGGCCGTGCGCGGAGCCTTCAGCTCGACGGTGAACAGGCGGGCGGTCCGCGAGATCAGCCCGTCCAGCGCGCTCTCGATGCCCGGTGCGATGGTACACCCGAGCAGCTTGCCGTCCGCGGAGACGGCGTCGAAGGTGGTGGCCGTGCCGAGATCGACCACGATGGCCGGCAGTCGGTGGCGCATCATGGCGGCGAGCGAGTTGATGATCCGGTCCGGGCCAACCTCTGGCGGGTTGGCGGTCGCCACCACGATGCCGGTGTTGACGCCGATGCCGGCGATCACGGGCGGCAGGTCGAAGTAGCTCTCCGACAGGCGGCGGAACGTCGCGGTGAGCGGCGGCACGGTCGAGGAGAGGGAGACCCCCTTGATGTCGCGCATGTCCACGCCGCGATGGTCGAGCAGCGTCCTGAGGGCCGCTCCGTACTCGTCCGCCGTCTTGCGCCGATCCGTCGCCAGCCGCCAGCTCATCGCCAGCCGGTCGCCATCGAACACACCGGCCACGATGTTCGTGTTGCCGATGTCCACCGCCAGGAGCACGACGCCCTCCCACCTGTCATCCAGCCATCGGATGCCTTCGGGAGTATAGCAACGGCCCACAGCGTGCTCGTGTCAGGGGCGGGCGCTGGCCTCTGCGCCGCTGTGCTCCGGCTCGAAGTGGGCTTCGTCGAGCGGCAACAGCCCGAGCGCCCGCCCCCGCGCGATCGCCTCCGCGCGGCCATTGGCCCCAAGCTTGCCGTACAGCCGGCTCAGCGCATTCTTCACCGTCTTCTCGGAGATGATCAGGCGGTCGGCGATCTCTTTGTTCCGAGCGCCGCCGGCCGCCAGGTGCAGGATCTCGATCTCGCGCTCGGTGAGCGGCTCGGCCAGCCGGTCGCGGGTCGCCAGCTCGCCAAAGCGGTCGATCAGCTTGGCGGCCATCGTCGGCTGCACCAGCGAGCCGCCCTCGTGGATCGTCTTGATGGCCGAGGCCAGCGCGTCCGGGCCGGCATCCTTGAGCAGATAGCCACGCGCGCCGGCCCGCAGCGCCTCGAACAGGTGCTCGTCCTGGGCGAACGTCGTCACGATCAACACCCGAGCATCGTGCCACTGCTCGCGCAACGCCTGGACCGCCCCAACGCCCGAGAGACGCGGCATCTGCAAGTCCATCAGCACCACGTCTGGCCGCAGGGCCAGCGCCCGTTCGACGCCCTGGAGGCCATCGCCAGCCTCGCCCACCACGACCATGTCGTCGCGGCCTTCGAGCAGCCGCCGCAGTCCCTCGCGCGCCAGCGGATGATCGTCCACCAGCAGCACACGAATCGGGCCAGCCTCGTGCTCCAGGGCCGGCTCGACGGCCGGCGGCTCCGACTCGACATGCAGCCGGGCCTGGACGCGCGTGCCCCAGCCGACGGCGCTCTCGACCTCCAGCTCGCCGCCAACCAGACGCATTCGCTCGCGCATCCCACTCAGCCCAAAGCCGCCGTCCGGCCCCGGCAGCGTCCTCCGGTCGAAGCCCTGTCCATCGTCGGCCACCAGCAGCGTCAGCAGGCCGCTGCCACGGTCCAGCACCAGCTCGACGCGCACGCGTGTCGCCTGGGCGTGCTTCTCGACGTTGTGCAACGCCTCCTGGGCTACGCGCAGCAGGGCCGTCGCCTGCTCGTCGGTCAGCGGCTCAACTTCGGCGTCGTGGGTCAGGCGCGCGGCCACACCGGTCCGACGCTCGAACCGCTCGACCTCACCCTGGAGCGCCTCGGGCAGCGACGCTCCGTCAAGCGGTTTAGCGGTCAGCCCCCAGACGGCCCGCCGGGCCTCGTCCAGCGAGCGGTGGGCCTGCTCGCGGGCGTCAGCGACGATGCGCTTCGCCTCCGCCCCGGGCGGCAGCAGGCGCTCCGCCGTCTCCAGTTGCAGCGCGATGGCCGTGATGCCCTGGGCCAGCGTATCGTGCACCTCGCGGGCCAGCCGGTTCCGCTCCTCGACGACGGCGACCTCGCGCGCCCGGCCGTACAACTGGGCGTGCTCCACGGCGACCGCCGCCGACTGCGCGATGCCCATCGCCATCGCCAGCGTCTCCTCGCCGAACTGGCGGGCGTCGTCGCGGATCGGGAGCACGGCGGCCCCGCGCAGACGGTCGCGGATGACCAGCGGCACGACCAGGATGCGCTCGGGCACCGTCAGCCCGACCTTTCGGCGGGTGTCCCCGATCTTCCCGGGGACGGTGAGCGCGGTGGGCCGACGGAGGGTCAGCAGCGGCGCACACTCAGGATCGTCCAGGTGGACGGGAGGATGCGGCGGGTTCTTGGACGTCCGGTCCAGGTGCGGCGGCCAGAGATCGTCTCCGATCACGATGCGCGGCACCAGCATCGTGTCGTCGTCGTTCGTCAGCGCGATGATGCAGCTTGAGAGGTCGAGCGCCTGGATCAGCGAGCGGGCCATGACCGGCAGGATCTCGTCCAGGTCGAGCGAGACGCTGATCGCCCGGCTGATCTCGATGAGTGCATCGAGCCGCTTGCGGGCCTGCTCCTCCTGCTTGAGGTGGAACATCAGCTCGATCATCGGGCCCAGCTGCTCGCCGATCAGGCCGGCCGCCGCCAGGTGATCCGGCGTGTACGTCCACGGCGGCCGATGGCTGAACTCGACCACGCCGGTCGGCTGCCAGCCGAGCCGGAGCGGGGCCAGGACGCGCCGCGGCAGGAGCAGGGGTCGCCCCTCCGACAGCACCTGCTGAATCAGCGGATCGTCTACGGGAACCGGCGGACCGGGCGGTTGGGCGTCGTAGTCGTCGGCCGGACGCAGCCAGACCATGCCGCCCGCCTCGAACCGACCGAACCGCATGTCGTCGTGCGGCACCAACGCCTTGAACGCCTGCGCCACCCTGGCCCGGGCCTCAGGCTCCCTGGCGTGCTCGCGGAGCACCTCGCCGACGCTCCGCAGGAAGAAGATCCAGACCTGGGTGATGTCGGACGGCATCCCGGACGGCACCAGCACCGGCGGCGAAAGCTCGCTGCCGATGCCGTCCAGCCTGAACCGGTCCAGAGTCGAGGGTGCTGCCTCGGACGTGGGCGCCGCGTGCGACTGGTACTGTTCCACGCCTGCTCCGTTTCGCAGAACCCCGTTGCCCTGACGGCCGCTGAGACAGGTCACGCGGCATCCCCCCGGCTGTCAGCCCTTCGGTCGTCAACCGCGCGGTTCTCGGCCCCGTGCTCGTCAGTCCCACAGCCAGCGTCGGCGAGCTTTCGATCATGATACGCCTGGAGCCGCTCGCGGCGCGCCACGCGTGACGGCCGGCTCCCCGACCCGCGTCCGCGCGAGCCGTCGAGCGAGCGGCTCGCCGCGTCGACCGACCCGCTCGCCGCGTGACCAGCCAGCTCGGCCGCCTCCTCGGCCGTCGGCGCGCCGCCGGCAACCGGCAGCGGCTCGCGGGTCCGCTTGCCCTTGCCGCGCGACGGCTGGTTCTTGAGCGGCTCGACCTTGCGCCACGTCGGCAGGCGCAGACGGAAGGTCGCCAGCCGCCCGAGCAACTGCCCCAGGCTGTCGAAGTAGGTGTAGGCCACGGGCACGTAGAGCAGCGCCAGCACCGTCGAGGTCGCCATGCCGCCAACCAGCACCGCGCCGATGGGCGCGCGGACCTCGCCACCCTCGCCGAGCTTGAGCGCGACCGGCAGCATCGAGAGGATCAGCACCAGCGAGGTCATCAGGATCGGGCGCAGGCGGGACGCGCCAGCCTCGCGGAGCGCCGCCGTGCGGTCCAGCCCCTCCTTCCGTAGCTCGTTGGCGCGATCCACCAGCAGGATCGCGTTCTTGCCGACCATCCCAAACAGGCCGATCAGCCCGATGAACGCCACGATGCCGAGGTTCAGGTGGAACAGGAGCAGCCCACCGAACGCGCCGACGGTCGCCAGCGGCAGTGCGCTGAGGATCAGGGCCGGCTGCAACCAGTTCTCGTAGAGGATCGAGAGGACCATGTACATCAGCACCACCGAGGCCAGCAGGCCCAGGCTCAACTGACGGAACGAGTCGGCCTGGTCGGCCGCCTGCCCGGCGAAGGCCCAGCGGTGGCCGGATGGCAGGCTCATCCCGTCCATCGCCTTCTGGGTCGCCGCGATGCCGGTACCCAGCGGCACGTCCGCGGCATCGGCCCCGATCAGCGCGATGCGCTGGCGGTTGACCCGGTTGATGCGGGTGGGCGACTGGTCGGTCTGAGCCGTCGTCACCTGCCCGACCGTGATGACCTGACCCCCTCGGATGGCGAGCGGCAGATCGGTCACGGCGGCGCTGTTGTAGCGCAGGTTCTCCGGCAGGCGGACCCGCACATCGCGCTCGGCGCCGCTCGGCTCGGCGTACCGCCCCACGACCGCGCCCTGGTAGGCCACGCGCACCGCGTTACCGACCGCCTGGGTGTTGACGCTCAAGTCCATCAGGCGGCTCGGGTCCGGGACGAGGGTCACCTCTGGTGAGGTTGCCATGCTGTTGGTCACGTCGGTCAGTTCGGGCTGACCGGCCAGCCGCTGGCGGGCCTGCTCGGCCAGCCGCGACAGCTCGTCCAGGTCAGAGCCGAAGACACGCACCTGGATCGGCTGGCCGCCGCCGCCCGGGGTTGCGCCGCCAACGCGCGCCTGCAGATCGGGGTTCACGATCTCGCCGGCATCGGCCACCGCCCGCGCGACTTCCTTGCTGGTGCGCGCGCGCGAGTGTCCGCCGCCGATGTCCAGCGTCAGGGTGATGAAGCGCGGCTCGCGGTCGGCGTCGCCGTCGCCCCGCCCGACGACGGTGTACACCCGGTGCACCTCGGGGAAGTACTCCTGGTTGGCGAGCGCCAGCTCCCAGCGCTTGGCGGCGCGGTCAGCGGCCTCCAGCGCCGTGCCCGGCGGCAGCTCGCCGATCACGCTGATCCGCTCGTCGTTGCTCTCCGGCGCGAACTCGGTGCCCAGGCGCGGGACGATCGCGAGGTTGAGCAGGAAGATGCCGAGCGCCAGCAGCAGGATCACCGGGCGGTGGCGCAACGACCACCCGAGCAGCTTCGCGTACAGCTTCTCCAGCAGCTGATAGGCCGGCTCCCAGAACGAGGCGATCCGCCCGACCAGCCCCTTCGGCGCATCGTGGCCGCCCGTCGAGAGCCAGCGCGACGCGATCAGCGGGGTAAGGGTGAAGCTGACCAGCAGCGAGGCGAGGGTCGCCGCGATGATGACCAGCGCGAAGTTGCGGAGGAACGCGCCAACCAGGCCGGTGATGGCGAGGATCGGTCCCCAGACGGCCACGTCCACCAGCGTGATCGCGATAGCCGCCATGCCGATCTGAGAGCGGCCCTCCACGGCAGCCGTCTTCGAATCCTTGCCGTGGCCGAGGTGGGTCATGATGTTCTCGAGGACGACGATGCTGTCGTCCACGAGAATGCCGATGGCCGTCGTCAGGCCGACGAGCGTCATCGTGTTGAGGGTCAGGCCCGCGAGCTTCATGACGATCAGCGCGATCAGCAGCGAGGTCGGGATCGCGATCAGCACGATCAGCGTCGAGCGGAAGCTGTGCAGAAAGAAGAACAGCACCAGACCGGTGATGATCGCCGCGAGGCCCAGCTCCTCCTCGACGCCCAGCACGGACTTGCGGACGCCGGTGCTGGCGTCAATCGCCGTCTCCAGCGAGAAGCCGCTCGGCAGCTCCTGCTTCAACTGCTCGGAGAGCGGCAGCAGAGTGTCCACCGTCTGCACGATGTTGGCGCTGGACTGCTTGTAGATCTGAAGGCCGACCGCCGGCTGGCCGTTCAGCCGGACGACCTCGGTCGCCTCTGCGCCGCCGAGCGAGATGGTGGCGACGTTCCGCAGCTCGGTGCGGAAGCCATCCGGTGACTGGACCGGCAGCGCGCCGAGGCGGTTCAGGTCGGTCCCACGTGAGTCGATGCGAATCGAGGCCCGGCGGCTGCTGTCGCCCGCGCCATCCTTCACGTCGCCGCCCGAGGTGCTCATGAACTGGAGGCGGACGGCGTTGCTCACGTCGTCGATGGTCAGGCCGTAGGCACGCAGCTTGTCCGGCTGCACCTCGACCTGGACCTCTGGCTCGCGCCCGCCGACCACGACCACACGGCCAACGCCGTTCGCCGTCTCCAGGCGCGGGCGCACGACGTCATCGGCCACGCGGTAGAGCTGCGTTGGGTCAGCGCCGGCCTGCGCCGTGACGGCGAGGTAGAGCACCGGCGTGTCGTTCAGGTCGAGCTTGAGATAGGTCGGCTCCTCGGCCTCGGCCGGGAACTCCTTGCGGACGCCGCTGACGCGCTGCTGCACGTCGTTGACGGCCACGTCCACGTCGATGCCCTCGCGGAACTCGATGGTGACGGTAGCCAGGCCCGTCCGCGAGACAGAGGACAGCGTCTTGATGTTGCCGAGGCCGGCCACGGCATCCTCGACCTTGCGGGTGACCTGCTCCTCGATGGTGCGCGGGCTTGCGCCGGGGATCGTCACCTGCACGGTGACGATCGGGACGTTCAACTGCGGCGTTTGCTCTAACCCGAGGCCGGTGAAGCTGACGAGGCCTCCGATCACGATGGCAATGGTGATCGTCAGCGCGATCACCGGGTGGAAGACGGCGGTCCTGGTGAGACTCATCGGTCAGGCGCTCCGGGGCGTCCGCACCGACGCCTGATCTTCACGGGATTCCACGGATCCGACCACGATTTCCGCGCGGAGGGCGTCGAAGCCAGCATCCTTCAAGAGAAAGGCGTGCGCACCGGCCGCCAGGGCAGCGGCGCGGCGTGCGCTGTAGAGGCCGAGCGCGACGACACGGGTCGTCGGCAGGGCGTGACGGAGTCGCCTGATGGTGGCGAGGCTGGCCTCGTTGGGCAGCTCGGCGTCGACCAGTGCCACGTCGGGCGGGGCGAGGTCGGCGCAGGTCAGGCCGTCCTCGCCGCGGGCCGCCAGCCCACACACCTCGACGCCCGGCATGATGCTGACCAGCCGCGTCAGTCCCAACCCGATGGCCGGGTGGGCATCGATGATGAGGACGCGGATCGGGGCAGCGGTCTCGGGGCGTAGGTGGGGAGCCAGCGTGTCTGTCATCGGGGTGGGCCTCCAAGCCCTACAGACAGTGTCTCGCTGGCAGGGTTCTGCGCGCTGGAGCCGTTCGGCCCGTCTTACGGTCCCGATCTGTGCGGGACGACGGCCCGCGAAAGTCCCGGGACCGGCCGGGACCAGCCCCCGTCACCCGGACCGGCGTCCCGAGCCGACAGGCCACCGGTCCTTCACCCGCACCCGTTCAGGAGTGGATGGCTTCACCACCGTGGCAGCCAGCACACGCGCTGGAACATGTGCAACTCGCCGTTGTCATCCTGAGCGCAGCGAAGGACGACAATGGCACGTGCATGCGGTGATCAGCATCGACCATCTGTTGCTCTTTCAAACCCTCCGCCCTGCAGCGATCGAGAAGAGCAGCCGTCAGGCGCTGGCGATCCGGGCCTCGGCGGCGGCGCTCCAGGCCTTCGGGTCGTCCAGCCACTGGAGCACGGCGTCACGGTCTGCCTCGCTGAGCTGACCGCCCCGCACGCCGACATCCAGCAGCGTGGTGATGTCCGAGAGCGCCGTGAACCCCAGCCCCTGCGCCGCCAACACCTCGCCGATGCCGGCCGGATTGTAGGCGAGGATGGCGAGGCACCAGCCTACGGACGCGCCGCGCTCGCGCAGGGCCGCCACCGACTCAAACACCGACTTCCCGGTGGTCACCAGATCCTCGATCATGACGACGTGGTCGCCAGAGCGCAGCCGACCGTAGGCGCGCCCCGAACGGTCCTCGGCCTCGTTGGGCGCACCCAGATCCACGAACGTCAGCGGGTAGTTTGTGGCCTGGGCCACGCACACGGCGTGCGGCACGCCGGCGGTCGCCGCGCCGGCCAGCACATCGACCCGCTGCCGCGCCGCCACAACGGCCAGCGCATCGGCGTACCCGGCGATCACCTCGCCCCAGAGCGCGGGGTGGGAGATCAGCAGTCGATTGTCGGTGTAGATCGGGCTGAGCAGGCCGGAGGCGTACCGGAACGGTTGACGCGAGTTGATGCTGACCGCGCCAGCCGCGAGCAGAATCTCGGCGACGCGCTCCCGGATCTGATGACGCCGCTGTTCGGATGGCAGCGGCAGCGCCGGCGGCGGCTCGTCTCCCACAGGACCGCCGCGCGCGGTCAGCATGCCTTCGCGCACGGCCGCCCGGGTCGTCAGCGTGGCGTCGGCGGTCGTGGCATCGCCGAGCAACCCGGCCACGCGCCGAACCGTGCCGCCGTGCGCCTCGACGATCTCCTGAGCCTCGGCCACGGGCGTCTCATTCGTCAGCTCGTCGTAGAGCAGGACGGTGCGCGCCCCCTCTGGCAGGACGCCCTCCACCTGACGCCGACGCCCATGCTCCTTCGGCCGGGGCCGGAGGTAGGCCATCGGCAAGCCCAGCGCCGAGGCCGCGAGCGTGGCCAGCGGCAGCGACTGGATGTTGGGGCAGACGATCAGGTCGGCGTCCGGCGCGGCGGCCCGCAGCCAGCCCACGACGGCCTCGACCACGAGATCGCGGCGCGACGGGTACGACAGCAGCGCCGTCACGTCGAGCGTCAGCCCCGACGGCCCATCGCTGGTGGCAGTTGCCGCGCCGGCCTCGACGAGGACGCGCGCGAGGTCAGGTGGCTGGGTCATGGCAGCTCCTCATCAGCGCGGCGACAGGCCAGCGTCTGGCCGCGCGGCGAGATTGTACGGGGGAAGTCATCCGTTGCTCTGTGGCCGCTTCTGAATCTGACTGGTGGGCGACACCGGCACTGGCTGCACGGCGGCCGTGCGCGGGCGCATCCCCACCAGCGCCCACACGAACGCGACCGCATAGAACGCGCCGGTCACCAGGAAAACCGACGCCAGCCCGTACCCCGTCGCCACCGACGCGCCGAGGATCGGGCCGATCCCCTGGGCGAAGCCGCTGGCGCTCGCCGTCCACCCGAATGCCGACCCACGCCGCTCCGGCGGCACCAGCGTCGCGATCAGCGAGTTGGCGGCGGGGGCCATCCCGCCCAGGAAGCCGCCCAGCGCCACCCGCAGCGCCAGCAGGTGCCAGAAGTCATGGACGTAGGCCTGCGGAACGTAGGTCAACGCCGAGCCGGCCAGGCAGACCAGCAGCACCGCGCGCGGCCCGAAGCGGTCGCTGAGGTGGCCGGTGGCGAGGGCTGCGACGGCGCTGGTCAGGCCGCCTGCCGTGATCACGAGGCCTACGTCTGCCGCGTTCGCGTTGGCGCTGAAGCTGGCGATGTACAGGCTCAGGATCGGGCTGACGGTGCTGCGGCCCAGGTCCACCAGCATGATCGTCACGATGGCGATGTAGAAGGCGCGCACCGCCAGCAGCTCGCGGCTCGCGGCGAGCGTGCCGGTGCGCGCGATGCCGGGCCGCTGCTGGGGTCGTTCCTCGCGGCAGAACGCCAGCACCAGCAACCCGGCGAACCCGAGCGTCACGCCCGACGCGAGGTAGGAGAACCGGTACCCGAAGTGGTCCGCCACGAACCCGCCGAACAGCGGACCCAGCGCCTGCCCGGTCAGCAACGCCACCTGCATGATCCCGAGCGCCAGCCCCAGGCGCTGCCGAGGGGCTGACGTGGCGATCAGCGCGTTTGCTGCCTGGACGCTCCCGACGACGGTCCCCTGGAGCATCCGCAGCCCGACGAACATCTCCGGCCCGGTCGAGAAGCCCTGGAGCAGCACCATCAGGCCGCCGCCGACCATCGCCCGGACGACCATCGGGCGATGGCCCCAGCGGTCCGCGACGATGCCCCAGAGCGGCTGGGTGAACGCCATCACGAACGCCGAGGCCGCGTTGGAGAGGCCCGCCCACTGCGCGGCCTGGGCCGGACCGCCGACGTTCATCGTCAGCAGGAACAGCGGGGCGAACGGTTCCGCGAAGTTGAACGCGATCTGGGTCACGATCTGCGCCACGCACAGCGCGATCAGGTTGCGACGCCAGTACCGCTCGCGCGGGTTCGCCTGCTCCGTCACCCGGCCTCCCGCGGGACGATACCACGCGCTGCCGGACGGCGCATGAGACCCGGGCAGTGACGCAGGGCGATCGCGCGTTCGTTGGCGTTCCCAGACCGTGGTGAGGCGGGCAGTCGGGGGTTGATGAAGATTGATGATTTCCTGTGGCAAAGGCCCTCACCCCCCAACCCCCTCTCCCTGTGCGCGGGCGAGGGGGAGCAACGACAGCCTCGTGTGTCTCCCCCTCGCCCGCGCACAGGGAGAGGGGGTTGGGGGGTGAGGGCCTTTACCGACGACCGGGTGGCGCGCGGCGTGGCCCGCCTCAGACGGGTCGTTGCGGACGTACTCGGCCCGTAGCACCGCGAAGCGCGAAGGGGAATCGCGCGCTCGCCGCGCCGCTCAGTCGTTCCCTGTGGTGGGCAGTGCGTTCCCTGCACGCGAACGGGGCCGGACCGCCACGCTGCGCTGAGGCGAAGCCCGGTGTTCCGTCGAGCTCGTGCGGTCCTGCTCTTCGTGCTGGTGGTGCTGCAGCTCCTGACGATTGCGCCGGCGCGGGCCGCCGAATCCGATCCGGCCGCGTTTCTGCCGCCGAACACCATCATTCGGCAGACGGCAACCGGCGACCTTGATTCCGATGGCCGCGACGACACGGTCACCCTCTTTAGCGTGCCCGGAACCACGCCAGGCCAGCCGCAGCGCGGTGGGCTGCTGGTGCTGCTCAACAGCAAGGACGGCATTCGGCCGGTCCACCTCTTCGGCGCGCCGCCGACCGAGCTGCGCAGCGAGCCGGTCCTCGATGCGAACGGCTCCAGCGAGCTGCAGGTGCGCGATCTCGTCGGCGACGGCCACCCGCGCATCATCCTGACTGTCACCAACCGCTTCCCGAATGCTCCACCACGCACGGCGATCTGGATCTTCGGCGCGGGCGACTCGAACGTGCCGCCGTCCGACCCCGACGAGCACGGGACGTTGCCGCCGCCCTGGGCCGGAGCCGGGTTCCGCGTCGAGGCGTACCTGGAGGGCTCCGGGGTCTCGATCGAGGCGGCCCCGGGCGGCGGTCCGGCCGTGCTCCGCCGCCAGCAGGCCGAGCGCGGGGTGCAGGGCAGGCAGACGCCGCCCACCGTCTCCGAAACGTACCGCTGGGCCGGTGACGGCTACCGGCTCGCGGAGCGGTCGCTCGCGCTGCCGGACGACACGCCGACCGCCGCCACACCCGAGGCGGCGGTCATCGCGTTTTACGCGGCCCTCGCGCGCGGCGACCTCGCAGCGGCCACGGCGCTCCTGGGCGACGATCTCCAGGCCAGCCGCTCGGCCACGGCGTCCAGCAGCGCGCCGTCCTCGATCCGCGTCGAAGAGGTCCGCGTGCTCGATCCGTTGCCCGCGCGGCGCCACAATAGTCAAACAGCGCCAACGGAGGCCGTCGTCGCCGTCCGCGTCAGCTTGCCCGATCCGCGCATCGACCTTGCCACCGCTGAGGCCGAGGGCCGACGGGTCACCATCGGCGGAACCTGGCGCGCAGCCCGGATCGGCGAGAGCTGGCGGCTGATCGCCGCCGACCACCACCAGACCCACGACCTGGACGCGCTCATGCGTCAGCTGCCGGCGGCGTCCGTCCTCGTGCAGACGGCAGCAGGCGATGTGCGTGGCGCCGGCCGCGAAGATGTGGCCGTGCTCGCGAGCGGACCCGGGCGCTTTTCGCCGGTCGAGCCGTACATCGTCTACGACGGGCCGAACGGCCTGGAGCCGGGCGCTCCCATCTCGTCGTACGTGGCCGGCGGCCTGCTCGGCGGTCCGGGCGGCACGGTGAGCATCGCCGACGTGAACGCCGACGGCAAGGCCGAGCTGACGTTCGGGGCCGTCGTCGGAGCGCACTCCGGCCTGCTCTGGGTGCTCCAGTGGAACGGCTCGACGCTCGTGCCGCTCTTCGTGGAGGGCAGCAACACGCCGGTCGTCGACCTCGCCGAGCTCGACGGCGACGGCGTCGCGGAGATCGTGCTGCCGCAGTCGGGCTACTGCGGCAGCTACGCGGCCAGCCCCGTCATGACGTTCGCCTTTCGCTGGCAAGACGGTGCGTACCAGCCGGCTTCCTGGCGCTACCCGACCCTGAACGACGGCTTGCAGGACCGAGCGGACGCTGCGAACCACAGCAACGGGGATGACCCCGGCAGCACGGCCGCCCGCGCCTGCGTCCAGCACATGCTGGCCCTGGCGGCGGCGTTCCGGGGCGACGCCGCCGCGGCCCGCGCGGCCTACCGTCAGTACAGCAGCCTGCGACGACAGGCGGCCCCCGACGCTCGCCTCTTTCAGCAGCCGATCTACCTCGGCGCGCCGTACGTCGCGCTCGACCTGATGACGTTGATCGGCGTAGTGGAGCGCGGCGAGCGGCAGGGCTGGTCGTCGACCGACCGGGCCATCCTCCACGACCTGCTCGGGGATGCGCTGCTGGCGCGGGCACAGGGCCACCTGTCGCAGGCAGAAGACGCCGTCCGCCGAAACAAGCCGGAGCAGGAGCGCGAGGCCCGCCAGCAGGCATCGCTGACACGGCAGGCTGCCGTGGAAGCGTACCGGGCGGCTCTGGCGCTCGACCCCACGGACGAAGAGGCCCGCCGCGGCCTGGGCGAGTGAGCGCCGGGCACGAGCGGACCCGCGAGCTACCGAACGCGGATCGTCCCGAGACGGACTTCCTCGCCGCCCACGCCTGAACCGGCCGTCACGGTCGCCAGCTTCCGCGCCTTCGAGTCGTACAGGCCCACGCCGACGGTGTACTCGCCGGGCGGCGTCTTCGCCGGGATCGGCAGGCCAAGCGACCGGAACACCCAGCGGCCCGGCGTCCAGGTCGAGGTGCCGCCGCTGCCGCCGCTCAACGAGCGCTCGGTCTGATCCACGATCTGCCCCGAGCGGTCCCGCAGGAACGTGACCTGCCGCCAGTCGAGCGGGATCGGGCCGGCAGCCTCCCACTCGACGGTCAGCCCGACCGTGCCGCCGGCCCGCACCGACTCGGCGTCGAGCGCGTAGCTGCTGACCCTGATCTGACCTGCCAGCGTGCCATCGACGGCAACCGTGCCGGGAATGGCCGCGCGTACCGCCCCCCGGGCCGCCGTCAGGTCAGCGTCCTCCGCGAGATACAGGGCGCGGTCCTTTCGGTTGGAGCGCTCGTCGATCTTGACCACGACGAACCGCTCATCCGCCCAGTCCGCGAACTTCTTCAACTGGCGCAGGTTGTCGCTGGCCAGGAGCATCAGACGGACGTGGTGGCGTTCGGCGTGCGCCACCACGTCCGCGCCGCTCAGGGCGCCCGACCGGATCCGGAAATAGGACGTGTCCACCAGCCAGGGCGGCATCTTCCGTCCGTTGAGGAACGCCAGGTACGGATCGTCCACCAGGATGAAGTCGGCTGGCGTGGTGAGCGACTGGATCAGCAGGCTCTCCTGCGGGTACGGCGGGTCCGCCCCGAGGTCCCCGACGGTCATCGCCTGCTGATCCTTGGCGAAGACGGTCGGCAGGGTCAATCCGTAGGCCCCAACCACCAGCACCGACAGGCCCACAGCCGCCCAGCGGAGCCCCGTCACGGCCGGCCGCCGCGCACCCAACGTGCGGGCATCACGGCTCCGGGCGACCCACTGCCACAGCAGCCCGAGGCCGATACCGGCCAGCAGGGCGGTCGGCGGGATCTGCAGCGCCGCGTGCTTGATCCCGAGCGGCGAGTACATGAGCAGCAGGGCGAATGAGAGGATGCCCCAGGCGAGCAGCGGCAGGCCGGCCCGTGGACGGAGCGCCAGGGCGATCAGCCCGCCGAGCGCGCCGAGCGCAAAGAATGCCGGCTGATCCCACTGCAGCTCCCCCCAGAGCATGTCCCAGTTATCGGCCAACGACCAGCCCTCAGCCGCCCGCGAACCGACCCGGTAGCGAACGAGCTGATCGTACAGTTCCGTCGGCCCGACCCACACCACGATGACGCCGAGGATCGCGCCAGCCACGGCCGCGTAGATCAGGACGTCCATCATGAAGCTGCGGATACGCCCGACGGAGACGAGAGCCCCCCACCCCCGAGCCCTCCCCCGCACGCGGGAGAGGGGAGTGCTCCCCTCTCCCGCGTGCGGGGGAGGGCTCGGGGGGCTGATTCGCGCAGGCAGGTGCGCCAGCAGCAGCGCCAGCCCGACTGCCGGCACGACCGCCACGATCATCGGCTTGATCGCCAATGCCAGCGCCAGCGCCGCCGCCGAGACCACCAGCCACCGCCGCTCTCGACGCTGCTGGTAGGCCAGGGCCGCCCCGAGCGCCACGATGGCCGGCAAGATCGCGGGGATCTCGACCAGCGCCAGCCGCGAGTTCTTCAGGTACGTCGGGCTGGCAATGGTGAACGCGGCAGCCATCCAGCCACCGACCCGTCCACCCACCAGCCGCGCCGTCGCGTAGACGGCCAGCACCGACAGTACCGACCAGACCACCACGGCGAGGCGCGCCCCAGCCAGGGTCTGCCCGAGCAGCAGGTAGAACGGGTAGAAGATGTCGAGCGAGAGCGGCCCCTGCGAGGCGAACACCTCCTTGACGGGGCGGAAGCCGGCGGCCATCAGCAGCAGCTGCTCGGCGCGGATGCCCTCGTCGCCCTTGCCGCTGTAGCTGCCGATGTTGGCGAGGCGCATCGGCAGCGCAGCCGCCACGATCAGCAGCGGCGCAAGGATGTCCGCCCAGCGCCCGAGGCCCGCCACGCCGAGCGATCCGCCGCCCCGCACGGCCGCCCGGGCCGCCGCCGGCGAGCCGGCCGCCTCCAGGGGTTCACGCGGGAAGTCTCGCGCCTGCGGGGTACTCACAGGGCCGGAGTATACGCGGAGGGTCGTGGGTGATGGTGAAAGCGTGAACGTCCCAGTTGTCAACCTGAGCGAAGCGAAGGACCTCACCCGCTGACGCGACAGTTGACGGCATGCCCGCCGCCATGATGCTCATAGAAGCGGGTACCTCACCCAGTGACGCGAGAGGTGACGGTCAGCGGGTGAGGTCCTTCGCTTCGCTCAGGATGACATGGGGTGTTGCGTGATTGCTACGAGCGTGCGGTGCATGTCAGGCAGCATGCTTCCACGACCCACGACCCCGCTAGGCCGCTCCAGCCGAGGATGCGCCGTCAGTCCAGCTCGGGGCGTAGCCGCGCTCGGCCGGCAGCTTCTCCGTCACCTGGTAGTGCAGATACTTGCCGAACAGCAGCCGCGTGTGGGCGTCGAGCGCCGGCAGCGTCGTCAGGATCAGCCCGACGACCGGGATGCACAGCCAGACCAGGATGTTGATGGCGTGGTCCCACCACGTCAGCGGGGCCGACCGCTCCGGGCGCAGTTGCCGGTCGAGGTAGACCACCACCGCGAGGCAGGGCAGGCACAGCATCAACAGCCACGCCGACGCCGACGTGAGCAGCACGTTCGAGGGCTGCAAGGCGGCCGTCGGAGCGAACAGCGCCACGAGGTTCGCGCCGATGGTCAGCAGGAACCAGTGCGTCGGCCAGCAGACGTGCTCCTCGGTGTAGAACGCCACGCGCCGCAGCCGCGCCCAGAGCGGGACAGCCTTGCGCTCGAAGGCCCGCCGCACCACGTAGGGCACGTCCGAGACGCCCCAGGCCCAGCGCCGCGTCTGGCGATAGTGGCTCAGCACCGTCTTCCAGAAGCCAGCCCCTTCGGCGGCGTCCGCCAGGACCGGCAGGAAGATCGGCTCGACGCGGACTTCCTGCTCGTGCCCAAGCTCGAAGAACACCTTGAAGAACATCCGCGAGTCTTCGGGGATGACGTCCACGTCCCAGTAGCCGACCTCTTCGCAGGTCGCCAGCCCGAGCGAGTAGGTGGACTGAGTCACCAGCTTGTACTTCGCCACCAGCCGCGACAGCTGCCAGACCGAATACAGCCCCGCGCTGATCCGCGCGATGGCCGGAATCCGCCAGATGTTCGAGTAGAACATCAAGGCGGGCTGCCAGATCGCGAAGCGACGGGCGGGATTGGTCAGGAAGCCGAACGTCAGCGCGCTCAGGTACTTGTGGTGTAGGCGGGAGTCGGCGTCGCAGATGGTGACGATGACGTTCTCGATGTCGACGCCGCCCTCATCCACCAGCGCCTGCTTGGCCCAGCGCGCCGCATAGGCCAGATTCGAGGACTTCCCCCGGATCTCCCCCTCACGGTCCGGGTGGTACGTCACCCAGAGGTGCCGGAACGCCCCCTCGAACTGCTCCACGAGCCGCGCCGCCCGCTCCCGGGCGTCAAGGTCGCGCTCCTCGAACGCGAGCACCACCGAGACGTTGGACAGCGGGAGATCCTGGGCCGCAAGGTGATCGAGCATCACCTCCAGCACCTCGGGCGGCTCGCGGTAGGTCGGCACCATCACCAGGTGGTGCATCCGCTGCCAGGCGTCCACGCCGTGGAGCTCGCCCAACCAGTCCGTCTTCTGCCCGTCAAGCAGCCGGCGATAGCCGATCAGGGCGGAAACGGCCATGTTGGCCGACTTGTAAACCCAGTACCCGTTGAAGAGCAATAAGAAGAACACTAGCTGGCCCGGCGCGAGTATCGCGCCCCAGAGCGGCGACGTCAGGATCGCCCAGGTCAGCCCTCCAGTCACGACTTCGAGGGCGCGATGAACCCGACGCGATCTGGCGCTCCGTGCTGCGCCCACGCTCACCTCCCCGCGGCCCGACGGCCGAGCGGCGGCAGATTGTAACGAATCCCCGCCGGGCGGCAGGCGATTGCACGTTGCGTACCACCAGCACGCAGCCCGGCAGGCGTGGCAACGATGACAACAGCGACCACTCTACTACACGACCGCCGACGCGCCGCCGTCCATGTTGATCGCCGTGCCGCTGATGTAGCGCGCGCGATCAGAGGCCAGAAACGCGATCAGGTCGGCCGCCTCTTCGGCCTCGCCGACGCGCCCCAGCGGCACCTCGCGGGCTTTCGCCAACTCGGCGTAGAAGGTGTCGAGGTCGTCCATGCGGTTGGCGGCACGCGCCCGACGCAGATGCTGCTCGCTCTTGATCAGGCCGATGCAGACGGCGTTCACGCGGATATTGTGCGGCGCGAGATCCCGCGAGGCAGCCTTGGTCAGGGCGATGCCGGCCGCGCGGCTCACCGAGGTCGGCAGCGACGAGGCGGCCGGCGCCTTGGCCCCGATGTTCACGACATTGACGATCGAGCCGCCACCAGCCGCCTGCATGTGCGGAACGGCCAGCCGCATCGTGCGGATCGCCGCGAACAGCTTGAGATCGAGGTCATCTTGCCAGCCGGCGTCGTCCACGGTCAGGAGCGGCGCAGCATGGGACTTGCCGGCGTTGTTCACCAGCACGTCAAGGCGGCCGAACCGGCCCAGGGCGATGTCGAACAGCCTGCGGATGTCGGCATCCTTGCTCACGTCGCCGGCCGCCTCGACGATCTCGCCGCCGGTGTCTTCGCGCAGTGCGTGCGCCGCCTCGGCCAGCGTGCTCGCGGTGCGCGCGCAGACCACGACGCGCGCGCCCTCACGAGCCAGCGAGCGCGCTGCCGCGTAGCCAATCCCCGCGCTGCCGCCAGTGACGATGGCTACCTTGCCTACAAGGCCGAGATCCATCGGTGTGACCTCCCAAGCCGACGACGCGCCACAAACGTGCCAGCGCCGCCACTTCCCGAGCAGCCCTCACCGCTCGACTGTTAAGGTCAGGGCCCGCGGCATTATAGATGCCGGGCCTGCTGGGCACACCTCTTGCCCTGGTGAGTGAAACAGAGCTGCGCGGCGTGCGCTGCGACGCGCGCACCATCACAAGAGGTGACATCATGGACGAAATCCGCGATCCGCTGCTGCTGGAGCGTCCGTACCCGCCCACCACCCCGCGCGATCCGAACGCCGACACGGTCCTTGACGAGAGCGAGCGCGGCCAGGATGAGGTGCGTGGCGACGCCGTCGACTCACTGATGGCCGAGCCGGCGCGCCCACTCACGCACGACGAGAAGGAGGCGGCAGAGCACGAGGCCAGTGCACCGGGCCGGGTCTTCGCGCCGGCTGCCGCCCGCGTGCCGAAGCCGCCCGCCCCCGGCGACGACCGGCTGATCGCGGAAGGGCTGGAGAAGGAGATCCCCGGCGACCCGCTCGATCACCCCGGCGACCGCAGCGACCCGTCCGAGCTGCGCTGAGACACGGCTTGGGATAGGCCCTCACGCCCCGACCCGGCCACCCGGTCTTACGACTGCTGGGGCGGTGGAGGCGGTGTGCGTGGGGCTGGAGGCGGGGCTGGAGGCGGCGTCTGCGGATTGTTGGGGTCCTGATGCCCGTCCTGCTGCGGCTGCCCGTAGCCACCCTGCTGAGGCTGCCCGTAGCCCCCTTGCTGGCCGTAGCCGCCAGACTGGCCATATCCGCCCTGCTGGCCGTAGCCGCCCTGCTGGCCGTAGCCGCCCTGCTGGCCGTAGCCGTCCTGCTGGCCGTAGCCGCCCTGCTGGCCGTAGCCGCCCTGCTGGCCGTAGCCGCCCTGCTCGCCCTGCTGCGGCGGCTGGCCGTAGCCGCCCTGCTGCGGAGGCTGGCCGTAGCCGCCCTGCTGAGGCTGTGGCTCGTAGCCGCCTTGCTGCGGCTGCCCCCACGGCAGCGGCTGGTTCCCCTGTGGCAGCCCGTACTGCTGACCGTAGGCCGGCTGCCCGTAGGCTCCCTGCGCCGGCCCGCTTGAGACGCCTCGCGGCTGATACCCGGCTGGCGGCACGTCGGTCACGAGGCCGCTCGGGTCTTCCACCACGATGGTCTCCAGCATCTTGTCCCACAGCTCCTGCTTGTTCTTGTCCCAGAGCAGCCAGAAGTAAGGGACGTAGAACAGACACCCGGCCACCATGCCGACGAGCGCCTTCGCCAGAAACTCCCGCACGAACATGCGGCCCCAGCCCGCCCGTGCGCCCGTCGTCAGGTTGACGACGCGCATCCCAAGCAACTGCTTGGCCGGCGTCTGCCCGCGCCCGTAGATCACCAGCGACCAGATCATCCAGCCGATGACCAGCGTCACCATGCAGAGCACAACTTCGAAGCAGTACGCGCCGAAACGCTTGCCCGGCGAGGAGAGCAGCACGCCAACTGGCTGACCGTACACCTGATTGCAGAACTGGCAGGCGCAGCCCGGGCCCCAGGGCCGCCCGCAGTTGAAACACGCCTCCATGGCGTACGCTGGTTGTTGTTGCGCCACCGAATCCCCTCCGGGTGCCAGGTGGATACCACTCTACCGCCTCACGTGACGGCGTCAACCCTCCTGACGAGCGGCAAGAGGCGCTGAGCCAGACTGCACCAGAACAGCCAGCGCCGCGCCTCGTTGCATCGGCTAGAACGCAGACGCCGCCATGCCGCCCAGGAACGTGATAAACCCGAGGAACAGCGAGATCATGATGAGCGGGATCGCGGCGAGGATCACCGTGATCACCGCCTGCCCAGTATCGACGTCCAACGCCTGGCGCACGGCCACCACGCCCGCCACGATCATCCAGATGGTGCCGGCCAACGCCGCGAGCGCGCCCAGGCACGGAATGAACGACGCGATCCCAAGCAGCGCCGGCGTCGAGGCGAAGCCCAGGGTCCGCAACAGCTCGCCGGGCGTCGCCGTGCCCTTGAAGACCGTGGTCCCGATCCAATACGTCAGGTAGGACCAGACGATCCAGCCGACGACGTTCATCACCATGCCGATGAGCACCATGAACACCGAGAACAGGAGTCCCCGGCTGCCACCGAGTGCCGCGGCGAACATCACGCTCAAGAGGCCGGCGATGCCGTTGGCCACCGCCACCATGACGACGACAGTCGCCGCCTGATTGGTCGCGCTCAGGTCGTGCTCGACCTCGTCGTAGAGCGTGCGGTCGAGCATCGCGGCGCGCTGCATCCGCGTGAACAGGGACGGTTCGAAGACCTGCTGCATGGAGCCCCCTTTGTCCCAGGGCGTCTGACGTCGAGACAGCTTACCCGCACCTGCCGAGCATGGCTGTCAGTCAACCGACAGGCAGGCTGTCAGCAGACGCACACCCACGCACTGGCCGGCGAGCGGATGATGGCCCAGGCTGGCCCAGTGTACTTCACCACCATGAGGGACGTGTGAAAGTTCGGGCCACAGGCCCAGAGCGATTGCATGTTGATGTCGTCGTGCCGCCGCGTCGGGGCTTGAAAGCCCCGCCTACACTCCTGCAGTCGCTGCGCGACGCTCCAGTGCCGGCCGTTCCCGACGACCGTCGCGCAGCGACGGCGTGACTGTAGGCGGGGACTTCAGTCCCCGACCGCCCGTTCCATGATGCTTCGGGGACACCGTGAACATGCAATCGCCCTGATGCTGCTACCAGTGCAATCGTATGTTGAGCGCGTCGTGCCGCCGCGTCGGGGCTTGAAAGCCCCGCCTACACTCCTGCAGTCGCTGCGCGACGCTCCAGTGCCGGCCGTTCCCGACGACCGTCGCGCAGCGACGGCGTGAC
>JADZEM010000091.1 GCA_020850535.1 Chloroflexota bacterium | reverse complement strand
GACGACATCAACATGCGATTGCACTGGTAGCAGCATCAGGGCGATGGCATGTTCATTGGTGTCCCCGAAGCATCATGGAACGGGCGGTCGGGGACTGAAGTCCCCGCCTACAGTCACGCCGTCGCTGCGCGACGGCCGTGGGGAACGGCAGCAACAGGCGAGACTGGAGCGTCGCGCAGCGACTGCAGGATGGTAGGCGGGGCTTCCAAGCCCCGACGCGGCGGCACGACGACATCAACATGCCATCGCCCTGGGCGATACGCGACGATTGTTGACAGGCTACCGGCCCGCATCTACGATTGCTGCTTACCGATCCGTTCTCCACCGCCCTGCGCGGATTCGTTCCGCAGCTCGCGAGGTGCATGATGAGCGCTGACCTGACCCGACCATCCATGAGCCGCCGTGGCTTCCTGCGGCTGGCAAGCCTGACCGGTGGTGCAGCCCTGCTGGCCGCCTGCCAGCAGCCCCAGACGCCAGCGGCCAAGCCGGCCGAGACGAAGCCGGCCGAGACGAAGCCGGCCGAGACGAAGCCGGCCGAGACCAAGCCCGCGGCCCCAGCGGCCGCCGCGCCGACGACGGCTCCCGCCAAGCCGGCCGAGGCGGCGAAGCCTGCTGAGGCTGCCAAGCCCGCTGAGGCCGCCAAGCCGGCCGCCGCCGCTCCGGCCGCCGGCAAGCGCGGCGGCGTCTTCAACTACGCCGAGGCCGGCGACTTCAACCACTTCAACCCGTGGTCCGTCACCGCCACCAACCAGGCGATGTACAACCTGGCGTTCTCGCGGCTGATCTGGAAGGACTCGGACGGCAAGGTCCAGGGCGACATGGCCGAGTCCTGGGAGAGCGCCAAGGACGGGCTGTCGTTCACCGCCAAGATGAAGCAGAACATCAAGTGGCACGACGGCAAGGAGCATGTGGCCGAAGATTACGTCAAGATGTTCGGCTACACCAAGGTTGAGGCGCTCCTGAAAGACGCAGCGATCAAGAAGCACCAGGGCTACATCGCGTCCGTCAAGGACGTGAAGGCCGTGGACAAGTTCACCGTCCGCTTCGAGTTCACGACGCCGACGCCCTTCATGGAAGACATCATCGACTATTGGTACGCCATCCGGATCGACGACCCGGCCGACCTGACTTTCACCAAGAAGCCGCCCGTCGGCACCGGTCCGTTCAAGATCACCGAGTGGCAGCCGAACCAGTTCGCACGCTTCCAGCGCAACCCTGACTTCTACGTCAAGGATGCGCCGCTGGTGGACGAGGTCATGTTCAAGCGGCTCGAGAAGGCCGAGACGCTGATCCCGAACCTCCAGTCCGGCGGCGTCGATGCGATCCTGGTGACCAGTGCCTCAGACGTGCAGACGCTGAAGGCGAACACGGCGCTGGCGCTGGACTTCTACGACGTCGGCAGCGTGTTCAACGTCCAGATCAACTGCAACAAGGCCCCGCTCGACAAGAAGGAGGTCCGTCAGGCCCTCTCGATCTCGATGAACCGCGCCGAGTTCGCGAAGTCGGCCTTCTTCGGGATCTCGCAGCCGATCGTCTCGCCGTTCTACAGCCCGAACAACGTGGCCTACCGCGAGGATCTGACCAAGGCCCAGGCGTTCGACCTGAACAAGGCGAAGTCGATGCTGGAGGCGGCCGGCGTCAAGGATCTGACCCTGACGACCAGCGTCACGCCGCGCTGGCCGCAGATGAAGCTGTTCATGCTGATGTGGCAGGCCGACCTGCAGAAGATCGGCGTCAAGCTCAACGTGAACGAGGTCGAGATCGCCAAGTTCTACGACATCGCCGCCGACAAGGACATGCTCGGCAACGACATGGCCCCGTGGCTCAACGGACGCGTCCTGCGCGACCCGGCGATCCTATGGTCGTCCCAGGCCAACTTCCGGGGCAACGAGAAGAACATCTTCGGCTACAAGAATGCCGAGATGGAGAAGCTTATCGCCGACGCAGCCGGCGAGACGGACGCGGCCAAGCGCAAGCAGATGTACCAGCGACTCAACGAGATCGTGGTCGAGGATGCGTACCTGATCCACGTGGCCACCAACCCGTTCATCTGGGCGCGCAAGAGCAGCGTGACCGGGTTCAAGGCCGACCTGACCGGCAACCTGATCCTGACGAACGCCAGCACCGGCGCGTAAGCAGGCAGGCCCTCATCCTCCGGGGTGAGGGCCACCCTGCGTCTGTTGCATCGGCGCAGCCGGCTGTTGACGACCGGCAGTCCCGAGGCTACCATGCCGCTCAGTCACCGGGGAGAGTGATCGGCAACGTTGCCTGGGGAGCATCATGAGCGCAGAGACTCGCACCACCCTGTTGAGCCGCCGCCGCTTCCTTCGAGTCGCCACCATCGCCGGTGGCGCTGCCCTGCTGGCCGCCTGCCAGCAGGCCCCGGTACCGGCTGCGAAGCCGGCCGAGACCAAGCCGGCCGCGCCGGCGGCCCCGGCCCCGACCACGGCCCCGGCGAAGCCGGCCGAGGCGTCCAAACCCGCCGAGGCCGCGAAACCAGCCGAAGCCGCGAAGCCCGCCACCGCGGGCGCCGCGGCCACTGGCAAGCACGGCGGCGTCCTCAACTACGCCGAGGCCGCCGACTTCACGCACTTCAGTCCGTGGTCCGTGACGCCGCCCAACCAGGGCATCTACAACCAGGTGTTCAGTCGGCTGCTCTGGAAGGACGGCTCCGGCAAGGAGCATCCAGACATCGCCGAGTCCTGGGAGATGGCGAAGGACAGCCTCTCCTTCCGCGTCAAGATGAGGCAGGGCGTCAAGTGGCACGACGGCAAGGAACACCTGGCCGAAGATTACGTGACGATGTTCGGCTACACCAAAAATGAGACGCTCCTCAAGGATGCCGCCGTCAAGAAGCACCAGGGCCTGGTCTCGCCGGTCAAGGACGTCAAGGCGGTGGACAAGTACACCGTTGACTTCCTCTTTGAGAAGCCGGTCCCCTTCATCACCGAGCTGCTCGACTACTGGTACGCCGTTCGCATCGACGACCCCACCGACCCTGCCTTCACGAAGAAGCCGGCCATCGGGACGGGACCGTTCAAGATGGCCGAGTGGCAGCCCAACCAGTACGCCCGCTTCCCGAAGAACCCGGACTACTTCGTCAAGGATCAGCCGCTGATCGACGAGATCATGTTCAAGCGGCTCGAGAAGGCCGAGACACTGATCCCGAACCTGAACTCGGGCGGCGTGGACGGCATCCAGGTCACCAGCGCCGCCGATGTGGCCGCGCTGAAAGCCAACCCGAACATCACGCTGGAGATCAACGAGAACACCGGCAGCATCTTCGACCTGCTGGTGAACGTCTCCAAGCCGCCGCTCGACAAGAAGGAGGTACGGCAGGCGCTCTCCTACTCGCTGAACCGCGTCGAGATGGCGAAGACGGCATTCTTCGGCGTGTCCAAACCGATCTGCTCGCCGTTCTACAACCCGAACTCGATGGCGTACCGCGAAGACCTCGTCAACGCCTACGCCTTCGATCTCGACAAGGCGGCGAAGATGCTCGAAGCCGCCGGCGTCAAGGGCCTGGAGCTGTCCGGGATCGTCACTCCGCGCTGGCCGCAGATGAAGCTCTTCATGCTGATCTGGCAGGCGGACTTGCAGAAGATCGGCGTCAAGCTCAGCGTCTCCGAGATCGAGATCGCCAAGTACTACGAGATCGGGGCCGACCCGAAGCTGCAGAATCACGACCTGATTCCCTGGCTGAACGCCCGCACGACTCGTGACCCCGCCATCTTGTTCAACACGCAGGGCAACTTCCGAGGAAACGAGCGCAACATCTTCGGGTACCGAAGCGCCGATCTGGAGAAGCTGATTGCCGATGGCGCGGTGGAGCCAGACCCCGCCAAACGGAAGACCATCTACCAGAAGGCCAACGAGATCATGGTGTTCGACGCCAACCTGATCTACGTTGCCACCGATCCGCGTATCTGGGCCTTCACGAAACCAGTCAAGGGGATCACCTACGATCTGAGCGGCAACATGGCTCTCGCGGGAGCCAGCATCGAAAAATGAACGCTGGGCGGGGCCGGCTGCCATCACGACGGCGGTAGCTGGCCTCGCCCGGACCGGCCAGGGCGGCCGCCCCGGCCATCGGGGCCATAGGGGAACAACCGCGTGCAGCGATACCTGATCCGCCGGCTACTGCTCCTGATCCCAACCCTCTTCCTGGCGTCCGTCCTGGTGTTCGCCATCATCGCGCTGGCACCAGGCGACCCTGCCCGCATGATGCTCGGCACGCAGGCGACGCCCGAGGAGGTCGCGGTCGAGCGGGAGCGGCTGGGCCTGGACAAGCCGTTGCCGGTCCGCTACGCCATCTGGCTGTCAGACGTGGCGCAGCTGAACCTCGGGGTCTCCCAGTCGAACCGGCGGCCCGTCGCATCGCTGATCGGCGACGCGCTGCCCAATACCTTGCGGCTGGCCCTGATCTCGCTCGGCGTGGCGATGCTGGTCGGGTTTCCCCTCGGGGTGCTGGCGGCGATGAACGCCAACCGACGGATCGACGCGATCATCACCGGGATCAACTCGCTGGGACTGGCGATGCCGGCCTTCTGGTTCGGACTGCTGCTGATCCTGTTCTTCAGCGTCGAGCTGAGGTGGCTGCCGGCCTCGGGTATCGGCGAGCCGAACCAGCCGCTCTACACCCGCCTGCACTTCCTGATCATGCCGGTGTTGACCATCGCCGTGTCCAACATGTCGGTCTTCTCACGCTACGTGCGCTCGGCAATGATCGACGTGCTGAGCGCCGACTATGTCCGCACGGCCAGGGCAAAAGGTCTGGCCGAGAAGGTCGTGGTCTTCCGCCACGCATTGCGCAACGCGATGATCCCGGTCGTGACCATCGTTGGCATTCAGTTCGGGAGGCTGCTCGGCGGCGCTGTCGTCACCGAATCGGTCTTCGCCTACCCGGGCATCGGGCGTCTGGTTATCAACTCGATCGCCAACCGTGACTACCCGGTTGTGCAAGGGACGCTGATGCTGGTCGTGCTCATCTTCCTCCTGACCAACATCGTCATCGACGCGTCGTACGCCTATCTCGACCCGCGCGTGAAGCTGGAGCGTGCCCGATGACCGCCGACGGCAGCGGCACGCCTCTCACGTCGGCGTCAGCACCGGCAGCACGAACGCCGGCGGCTGTCGCCGAGGGCGGCACGCAGCCGAGCGCACGGGCCGCCATGCCCGCCGCCGGCACGATGCGCCGGCTCCTTCGGACCCGGAAGGGGAAGATCGGCGTCGGCTTCCTGGTCGTCCTGCTGTTCGTGGCGATCTTCGGGCGGTTCCTGGTCCCCTACGAGCCGAACGAGGTACACGTCGTCGATCAGCTCCAGCCGCCCTCGTCAACCTACTGGCTCGGGTCGGACGAGCTTGGGCGCGACATCCTCAGCCGCCTGATCGCGGCGGCCTGGCCGGCCGTGCAGGCGGGCGTGCTGGCGGTCGTCATCGCGGCGGCCATCGGCAGCCTGACGGGCCTGGCAGCCGGCTATTTCGGCGGCTGGCTCGACGCGGTCATCGGCCGGATCTGGGACACGTTCCTGGCGTTTCCGGCCATCTTCCTGGCCATCGGCATCGTGACGATCCTCGGCCCCGGCCAGTTCAGCGGCGTGCTGGCCATCGCCATCATCAACATGCCGGTCTCGTCGCGGCTGGTGCGGGCCGTGACGGTCGGCGCGCGCAACGCCGATTATGTCGAGGCGGCCCGAGCGCTCGGCTGCTCAGACTGGCGCGTGATGTCGCGCCACATCTTGCCGAACTGCATCGCCCCGCTGATCGTGCAGATGGCGATTGCCGCCCCCGAGGCGATCCTCGTCGAGGCGACGCTGAGCTTCCTGGGACTCGGCGCACCGCTCCCCGACCCGACCTGGGGCAACATGCTCGGCAGCGCCCAGACCTACCTTGCCCGTTCCTGGACCTATGCCCTGATGCCGGGACTCGCCATCACGGCAACGGTGATCGGCCTGAACTACTTCGCCGACGCCCTCCAGGATGCGCTCGACCCGCGCCGGATCCGGGCCGGCAGCGGGACAGCGTGAGGCACGCATGCCGTGGGTCATGGATCGTGGGTCGTGGGTGGTAGGTCGTGGGTGGTGGATCATGGGTGGTGGGTCGTCGAGCTTTGTGCAAGATCGCGACATGCAATTGTCATCATGAGCGCAGCGAAGGATCTCACCCGCTGACCGTCAACTTCCGCGTCAGCGGGTGACGTCCTTCGCTGCGCTCGCAGGCGCGCTCGGCTCAGGATGACCTGGGGTGAGAGATCCGCAGCCCGGCGCAGGTCGCAGGCGAAGTGTAAGGGCGGGCCTGCAGTTTGCAGGCCCGCCCTCAAGTTGTCTGTCGCTCCCCCCCTCCCTCTCCCAGTGCACAAAAGATGGGGATTCGGGGGTGAGGGCCTTTTCCGGCCCTCAGCTGTCCTACGGGTTCAGCAGCTTCCACACCTTCAGCGAGGTCGCCGGCATGTCCAGGTCGGTAATGCCCTGCGGCAGCAGCGCGTCGAGCACGGCGTTCCGCAAGGTCGGGGTGCTGCCGATGGTGCCAGCCTCACCAACGCCCTTGACGCCGAGCGGGTTGCGGTCGGTGGTCGTCACCGTCCGGTCAAGCTCGAACATCGGCAGGATGTGAGCCGTCGGCAGCGCATAGTCGGACAGGGTGCCCGAGACGAGCTGGCCGTCGTCGTCGTACACGACCTCCTCGCAGAGCGCCTGCGCGACGCCCTGCACGATGCCGCCATGCCGCTGGCCGTCGAGCAGCAGCGGGTTGATGACGTTGCCCACGTCGTCGACGGCCACGAACTTCTGGAACGTGACCCGCCCGGTCTCCTTGTCGATCTCGACCTGGGCGATGTGGACGCCGAACGGGAAGACCGAGTCGTCGGGCTTGAAGAACCGGGTCGCCTCAAGGCCTGGCTCGTCGCCGGCCGGCACGTTGCCGCCGTACGCCCGTGCCGCGATCTCCTTGAGGGTGATCCGCTTGTCCTCGACGCCGCGCACACCGAACCCTTCCGGCGAGATCTCGATGTCCTCGGCAGCCGATTCGAGCGCATGCGCCGCGATCCGGACCGCCTTCTCCTGCACCGTCACCGCCGCGATCTTCGTCGCGCCGCCGCCAACGGCCGCGCCGCGCGAGCCAAACGTGCCGACGCCCGTCTGGGTCATCGCCGTATCGCCGTGGAGCACCACGATGTCGTCGATGGCCACGCCCAGGTGATCGGCCACGATCTGCGCCATGGTCGTCTCGGTACCCTGGCCATGCGGTGAGGTACCGGTGTGGACCATCACCTTACCGGTCGGCTCGACGCGGACCGTCGCGCTCTCCCACGGCCCGAAGCCGCAGATCTCGACGTACGCTCCGACGCCGATCCCAACGATGCGCCCCTCTTCACGAGCCTTCTTCTGCTCTTCGCGAAGCTGAGCGTAGCCGGACACCTCCAGGGCCTTGTCGAGCGCCTTGACGTACTCGCCGGTATCGTAGTTGGCCCCGAACGGCGTCTTGTACGGGAACTTGTCCGGCGGGATGAAGTTGACGCGGCGAACCTCGGCCGGATCGAGCCCCAGCTCGTGCGCCACCTTGTCGATGGTGCATTCGAGCAGATACGTCGCCTCGGGCCGGCCAGCCCCACGGTACGCGCCGACGGGCGTCTTGTTGGTCAGCGCGCCCTTCAGCTCGAACGAGATGTTCTCGATATCGTAGGGGCCGGGCAGCATCAGGCCCGTGAGCATCGCCATCAGCGGAGAGAGATACTGGTAGTACCCGCCGATGTCGGCGACGACCGTCACCTTCAGCCCGGTGATCCTGCCGTCGCTCCTGGCAGCGGCCTCGATGACGTCGACCTGTCCGCGACCATGCATCGCGGCCTGGAAGTTCTCGCTGCGGGTCTCGGACCACTTGACCGGACGGCCCGTCCGCATCGCGGCGATGGCCGTCAGCGTCTCCTCGGGCGAGACGTCGATCTTGTTGCCGAAGCCGCCGCCGACCTCTGGCGCGATGACCCGGACCTTGTTCTCGTCGATGCCGAGCAGCGCCGACATCTTGGTCTTGACGGCGTGCGGAACCTGGGTCGAGGTCCAGAGCGTCAACTCGCCGGGATCGCCCGGTCGGGCGGCGCGCCAATCGGCCAGGCAGCCGCGCGTCTCCAGGGCCGTCGGCAGAACGCGCTGATTGACGATCCGCAGCGACACGACCTTGTCAGCCGAGGCGAACGCGGCGTCCACGTCGCCGTGAGACAGCGACTGTGTGTGTCCGAGGTTCGTCCCGAACTCTTCGTACAGGAGCGGCGCGCCGTCCTCCAGCGCCTTCTCAGGGTCCACCACGGCCGGCAGCGGCTCGTAGTCCACCTCGACCAGCGCGGCGGCATCGCGCGCGGCGTAGCGACTGTCGGCCAGCACGGCGGCGATGGGGTCGCCGACGTAGCGGACCTTGTCGGTCGCCAGCGGATACCGCTCCATGTTCTTCACGTTCTGGAACGGCTCGAACCCGAACTCATACGGCAGCGGACCCGTCGTCGCACCTTCGAGGTCCTTGGCCGTATACACTGCGACCACGCCGGGGACGGCGGCGGCGGCCGATGTGTCGATCCCGTTGACCTTCGCATGGCCGTACGGGCTTCGGACGAACACGAGATACAACTGGCCCGGCAGTTGAATGTCGTCAACGTACTGCGAGCTACCGGTGATCAAGCGCGGGTCTTCCCGCCGCCTGACTGGCTGCCCCATCAGTTTGGGCAAGGGAGCGGTCATCGCCATTGGTTCCCCTCCGCAGAGAAACGCACAGGTGTCACGACCATCGTAACGTCCTACCTGGCCTATGCCAAGTAAGACATCTTCTCAGGTCAGCGCCTCGCGCGCCAGTGCGCGAACGTGGCAGATGGTAACGGCTCGGGCGAGTGTCTCGGGAGCGTTCCCGCGGCGCCGACCGGCGCCTGGCCGAGACGCTGTCTGCTCCACAGCCGGCGTCGCTCAGCGCAGGCCGAGCTTGTCGAGGCGCTGCGGGAACATCTGCTTCGTGGCATGCCGCGCCGCGCGGAAACCCGAAGATCAGGGTCTGGGCGCCCAGTTGGCAAGGTAGACGTGGACGTCGAACACCGTTGCCATCAGCTCGACCGAGTCGCCACGAAAGTCGCCGTAGCTGTGCGTCACGACGAAGTTGTGGGAGCCGATCTCCGCCCGCGACGAGAGCGCTCGCAGGTCATGCTGCTGGTCCCTGGTCAGGGCCTTGTCAACGGCCTGGAACTCGTCGTACTGGAATTCGCTCGCGGAAGATCGCCCCATCCCCGGACGCCCGACGACAATGGTCATCATCGTACCGCCTGGGCAAGACCTGCGACCGGGCCGTACGGGCGTGAGACTCTGCTACCCTTTCCGCATCGTGCGCCCGTCGCTGGCGCGGAGCGCACTCCCTGGAGGGACTCCGTTGAAGGCCGCCATTCTCAACGACTACCAGACCCCGCTGAGCATCGAAGATCTGACGATCGACTCGCCCAAGGCCGGCGAGGTCAAAATCAGGATCAGCGCGACCGGCGTCTGCCACAGCGACTACCATGTGATGAAGGGCGAGTGGAAGTTCGGGGTGCCGATCCTCCTGGGCCACGAGGCCTCTGGCATCGTCGAGGAGGTCGGCACAGGCGTCACGGGCATCAAGCCGGGCGACCGCGCAGCGCTCTCGTTCCGACCGTGGTGCGGGCGCTGCCGCAACTGCATCACCGGCAGCTCGGTGCTCTGCACCGGCTACGCGGGCGACCGCTTCAAAATGCATGACGGCACGTCGCGAGTGCATCGTGGCGCAGAGGACATCAACATCCTTGGCCGAATGGGCAGCTTCGCCGAGTACGTGGTGATGCCGGCCGAGCAGGTCGTGCCCATCGAGCAAGAGATCGACATGGCATCACTGGCGCTGATCGGCTGTGCCGTCACGACGGGCGTCGGCGCGGTGTTGAACACAGCCAAGGTCACGCCGGGCAGCACCGTCGCGGTGATCGGCTGCGGCGGCGTCGGCCTGAACGTGATCCAGGGCGCGGCAGTCGCCGGCGCGAGCCGGATCATCGCCGTCGATCTGCTCGACAACAAGCTCGACTACGCCAGCTCATTTGGCGCAACAGACATGGTCAATGGTTCGAAGGGTGACGCCGTCGAGCAGGTGATCGACCTGACCGACGGCGGCGTGGACTACGCCTTCGAGGTCATCGGCAACTACCGGACCGTCGAGCAGGCGATCAAGATGATCCGGCCGGCCGGCACGGCGGTGATCGTCGGGATGGCGCCGCAGAATCAGACGGCCGGGCTTGATCCGCTGCTGTTCGTCCAGAAGGAAGCGAAGCTGCTGGGGTCGTGGTACGGCTCGTCGCGGCCCCGCCTGGACTTCCAGCGGTTCGTGGACATGACCCTGGCCGGCAAGCTGAAGGTCAAGGAGATGATCACACGGGAGTACCCGCTCGATCGGATCAACGAGGCCTACGACAGCCTCGGACGGGGCGAGGTGGCCCGCAGCGTCGTCACGTTCAAGCACTGAACGTCGCCGAGGCCTGCGCGACCGGAAGCGGCACGGTCGTGCAGGTCTCGGCGCAGCGCGCGGCAGAAGTAGCGCGGGAGTGGACATATCCCCGCGCGGCGACTGTCGCGGTCCCGCTCGCGTGGGTCTAGCACAGCGTCTTGTCGAGGGACTCGCCGCAGTAGCCGCAGAAGCGATGGCCGAACGGCAGCTTCCGTCCACAGCCTCGGCAGGCGATCGTCGCGGCGTCGAGCACTTGCACACCTGGCGCCTCCAGCGTGGACGCCGCGACCGGCCCGGCCAGCGTCTGGCCGGCATCGTCGGCCCGCCCCAGCGCCCCCGCGCTCAGCCAGCTTGCGCCGGCGGCCAGCAGCCCACCACCCTGTGTGACCATTGTCTGTCCGACGCCGGCAGTCGCCCGTCCTTCGATCCCTGAAGGCCCTGAAGGCGCGCTGCGTGCGAGCGCATCGGCAAGGCCGCCTGCGTCGCCGCCGAGTCCGGAGCCGCCGCCCGTGCCGTTGTGCAACAGGGCGTCGGCCGGCGAGCCACTCGGAGCGCCCGCCAGGACATCCTGCGGCCCACCGATGCTGCGCGCCAGCGCGTCACCACCGGCATTTCCGCCAAGGCCGCCACCGGAGCCGCCTGCGCTGTGCGCCGAGGCCAGGTCTGTGCCTGAGGGCGAGATACTGCGTGCCAGCCCGTCGCCTGCGCCGCCGCCGAGGTTGCCGCCGGGGGCCGGCTTTGGGGCGGCGTCGGCGGCCGTCGTCGGGCGCGGACTGTAGTCGGATGGACCGCCGGCATGCTGACCGGGCATCTTGAGGTCGGCCTGCGACGAGCCGAGGTTGCCGCTCGCGTCGGGCATCGTCTGGCCGAAGCCCTCGCCGCCACCGAAGCCACCGCCCTGCGCCCCGGCTCCGTTCGACTGTGCGAAGCCGTTGGTATGCCCAGCACCATCTGCCAGCTTGCTGAGGCCGCCATCGTGTCCACCCAGCCCCCCGGAGGACGGGCTGCCGCCGCCCTGGCCCGTGAGCGTCTGCGCGACGTGATTGGGGTCGATGAAGTCCGTCAGCGTGTGGCTGTCCGTCGATGTCTGCGAGCGCACATCGGCCTGCGTCTGCGTCTCGCCCCGCATCGCCGACGATGCGTCGGAGATCGTGGCCGGGTCCGGCGCACCCCCCGTGCGGGAGATCAGTCGCGAGCCGCCGCGTCGGAGCGCATCACCCGACTGCGTCAGCGGGCGCATCATCAGCGAGCCGCCGCGCAACATCTGGCCTGCCACCGCCGCCAGTGCGAACAGCAGCGTCCCGAACAGCACGTACGGGGCAGGGTCCGGCTGGCTGGAGCTGGCGACCTCGACCCGCTCCGATGGCTCGGGGTCGGACGGCACGGGCGTCGCCGGCGGGATCGGCGTCTGGGTCGGATCGACGGGTGCAGCCGCCACGATTGTCTCAGGGGTCGCCGTCGCCTCGGCCACGACTGCTGTCGGCGTTGGCGGGACCGGCGTCGCAGCAGCGACCTCAACGGTCGGCTCGGGCGTCGCCGGGCGGTCGGCGTCGTCAACCACGCCGGCGATGTTCGGCGGCTCGGGCGTCGGCGTGGCCGTCGGCTGCGGCAGCGGCGTGCTGGTCGGCGGAACCCGCGTCGGCTCGGGCGCCGGCGCTTCGGGCACGAGCGGCAGCATCGGCAGCTCAACGGTCGGCGCCGGCGTGGCCGTCGGCGGCACCGGCGTGCGGGTCGGGCGCGGAGTGTTGGTGGGCGGCACCGGGGTCTCCGTGGGCGGGAGCGGAGTCGGAGTCGGCGGCTCAGGCTCTGGCTCAGGGGTCGGCGTGCGGGTCGGCGGCCTCGGGCGCGGCGTCGGAGTCGCGGTCGGCTCCTCGGGCTCCGTCGTCGGAGTCACGGTCGGCTTGCGTGGACGCGGGGTCGGGGTGGCGGTCGGGTCCGGCTTGTCCGGTACCGGGGTCGGCGTGGGGTACTTCGGCTTCGGGGTTGGCGTCGCCGTCGGCGGCGCCTGATCGCCACCCTGGTTGCAGTTTGGCGAGACGATGCGCCCAGTGCACGGGTTGGCCGGCTGCGGATCCTTCGTGACGACCTTCGGCTTCGGCGTGGGCGTCGGATTTGCCACGGCGTACCGATCGAACGGCCGAGAGGGATCGAACGGGGCGGCCAGCGTCGAGGACGCCGTGAAGCCAAGCACCAGCAGGGCCGCGCCGGCCGCGAGCCACGGCGACCGCGAACTCTTTGGATTGCGGGGGGCACGGGTGATCTCGGCGTTCATGGTGGCAACCTCGTCCTGCGCCGCGAAGGCAGCGTGCGCGGCCAGCGGATGCTGGCCTCCTACCACCAGCGTAGGCGTGGCCGCGCGATCTGCCTGTCAGGCGGGCGGCGTCTCACCTGTTGGTCTGCAAACAGTGCGTGCAGCCCGCCCGGCGCGAAACGAGTCCGACTCGAAGGAAACGGCCGGAAACGCGTTCAGCGGCTGGCGGCGATACAGGCAGCCATGACCACCGTCACCTCGCCCTCCGTCAGGACGCCGCAGCGCCGGACCTGATCCAGCAATGCGAATCGGCGTCCGCGCCGGGCGCGTTCGAGCACCTGCGACGTGTATGGCTCGAAGCTGCCCGCCCAGGCGTCAACGGCCGTCTCCGGGTTGAAGGCAGCCCGATTCACCAGGAACACGTCGATGCCGTACCGCTCGGCGATCTCGGTGAGCCGTTGCGGCGTGTCGGCGTAGTAGGCGTCGATGGCAGCCTGGGTGCGCTCCTGCACTTGGCTGTAGAACCCGACGTGGTAGGCCAGCGCGTACTCGCGATTCGTCAGGACGCGCCGGCCGGAGAACGCCGGCACCGAGTCCGCCTCGACTGGCGCGCCGACCACCAGTGTGTCGACGGGCAGGGTCCGCAGGTACGCGGTGATCTCGGGCGTGCGGTCCTGCACGAAGTTGCCATCGTACAGGGCTGGATACAGGGCCAGCCCGACCGCGAGGGCGACGCTCACCACACCCACCACGCGTGGCCGCGCGGCAGGACCGATCCGGCCAGCCAGCGCGCCGACCAGCACCGTCATCCCCACGCCAGCGGCGATGGCGAACGCCAGTGGCACACTCCAGGCCACGAACCGGGCTGGCAGATAGAGCTTGAACAGGAGCAGGTGCGCCGCCACGAACAGGATCAGCGACGCGCCGATCAGCCGGGTGAGCACGCCGAACGTCGGACCGAGCGTCCGTCGCGACCTTCCGATCGGCAGCGCTGCGAGCGGCAACAGGCCGGCCAGCGCCAGCAATTCGTAGAAGATCGGGATACTCGGAAAGAGACGGTCAGCCACCCGGAGATCGAAGCCGCTCCGGTAGCTGACCAGCCAGTACTGGTACTGGCTCGGATCGAAAAAGGCGTTTCGACCGCCGGGGCCAAACTCGGGCATCTGGCGCGCGGCAGCGCCAGAGACGGCCGGCCCGAACGGTGACGACCCGAAGACCGTTGGCGCGAGCAGCAGCAGCGCGACGATGCCGCAGGCGACGGCTCGCAGCGAGGTGGCGCGGTCCGTCGTGAGCCGTGGCCCACGCGCGGTCCAGGTGACCAAGGTCAGGCCGACCAGCACGACGCCGAGCGCAGCGGCGCTCGGGTACATCACCGCCTCCAGCGCCACGACGGCGACTACCAGCCACCAGCGCCAGCCGGCCGCGAGCGCGAGCAGCAACAGGGTGGTCAGCGGCAGCAGAAACGCGCGCGGACTCCCGGTCGGCAGATCGTCATACTGCCAGACGTACCAGGAGTTCACAGCCGTAGCCAGAAAGGCGGCCGGGCCAGACGAGTAGAGCCGCATCACCAGCCCGAACGTGCAGCCAGCCGAGAGCAGCCCGAGCACCGGCGGTAGCAGCTTGCTGGCGGTGGCCAGATCGACGAACGGCAGCAGCAGGCGGAAGATCAGCACGTAGCCGGGCGGCGCCTGGCTGGCGAAGTAGTCGGCAAAGAGGTCGTCGCGCAGGGTTGTGGGGTCGGTCAGGCGCTGCATCCAGAAGACGTGCTGGCGGGCATCGTCCTGGATGGTGGCTGCATCAAACGCCGTCCACATCGAGCGGCCGATGCAGAGCGCGGCGAACAGCAGTGCGGCCAGCAGCCAGCCGCCGTAGGCGAGGCGGGTCACTCGCAACCGGTCTCGAAGGTGGGTGCACGCGGATCGAACAGCGAGCGGTTGACCCACGGCAGCGCGTACGGCGTCTCGACCACGACCCGTCCCTGCTCCTCGCGCCGCTCGCCGGGCAGCGGGGCCGGCCGCGCGATCCAGTACCGTTCGTGGCGCGGCTCGTCGCGGGCCGGCCGGCGTCGCTCGTCGCGCTCGACGTAGCGCAGCACGACGGTCGTCACGTCGCAGGCGCGCAGACGGACGCCCGGCTCGCGTGGGCTGACGTCCTTCCGCACGTCCTCCAACTCCAGTAGGTAGTCGAGCGCCTTGGCCCAGGTGCCGCCACCGCCGCTCGGGAGCAGGTGCAGGTCCGCGTGCACGACGAACGGCTCGCGGGCGCGTCGCTGCTCGTCCACGAGCCGGATCATCTGCCAGGGGCCGGCGTTGCTGCGCCCGGCCGCGATCTCCACGCCGTAGTAAGCCCAGAGGCCGCCTAGCTGCACGATGCCCACGACCGCCGCAACGCCGCCGACGGTGGCCCACACGGCGCCGGGCGTCCTGGCGGCCGGATAGCGTGCCGCCAGCATCATCAGCATGCCGGCCAGCACCACCAGCGCCAGCGGAACCAGTGGCATGATGTAGCGGGCTGCCAGGATCGGAGACCAGCGTTGGTTGAGGGCGGGCACCAGGATCACCACCGGCAACGTCACGCAGAGCAGCAGCCAGTCACGCCGCCAGATGGTCCAGGTCAGCGCGGCCACCAGCCCGACCAGCGCTACCAGCACGCGTGGATCGGACAGGTACGCCCCAGCCGTCAGGCGAGGATCGACCACCCCGGCCACGGCCTGCACGATCAGCACCAGGATCCCCAGCAGCGACGCAATGTACCCGAATCCGTCCAGGCCACTGCCGCCGGCGTACTCGTTTCCGACCCTGGCAGCCTGCGTCAACGTGTCGAAGCCGCTGCTCAGGTTGTAGGCCAGCACGTTGCTGTAGCCGACGGCGGCCAGCAGCGCGGCGAGCCAGACGGACGGGCGGAGCGGCAGCCGTGGATCGCGCAGGAGCGCGTAGAGCCCGGCCCCGGCCAGGAACGCGATGACGGACGGGTGCGTCTGCAGCGTCATACCCCAGGCCAGCCCCGCCAGACCCAGCCGGAGGGCGTTGCCCGGTCGTTCGAGCGCCCGCAGCAGCAGCCAGAACGCCGCCGTCGTGAAGAGCGGCGTCACGCAGTTCGACCATGCAACATGGCTGTTCACCAGGACGTGCGTGGCGTTCACAGCCAGCAGCAGCGCCGCCAGTAGCCCGGCCCGCGGTCCGTACAGCTTCCGACCGAGCAGGAACGTCATGCCGACGGTCAGCGCGCCGCCGAGCAGCGAGGCCAGGCGCGGCCACTCGGCGCTGCGCCCGGTCGCGGCGAAGCCGGCCGCCACCACGTAGCTCCAGAGCGCGCCGATGTACGCGTCCACGTTGACCAGCGGGCGCAGCTCCCCCCGCGCGATGGCCCAGGCTCGCAGCGCTTCCTCGGTCTCGTCGGTGTACGGCGGGACGATGTTGACGTTCGGCCAGCGGATCGCCGCCGCCAGCGCCGCCAGCGCCAGCACGATCAGCAGATCGCGAACAGTGGCCCACCAGCCGACCGAGAGGGCAACCGCGTCCGTGTGAGCGGCCCGCACGACCGCGACGTCAGCCACGGCCGGCCGTCCCGGGCGACGATCCGGCCGACAGGCCCGGCCGAGCGACCAGCGGCCAGCCCAGGGCTGCCCGCCACCAGATCGCCAGCATGCCGACCGGCAGGAAGACCAGCGGCACGACCAGCCGGGCGTCGTACTGGAGCAGGTAGGTCAGCGGCGCCAGCAGCACGAACGCCAGCGCCAGCCCGCGTATCTGCCAGCCGGGGGTGGCCAACGCCAGCGGCAGCAGCCAGAGCAGATACCACGGGTTGAACCACTGCGACCCGAACAACAGGTAGCCAAAGAACGAGGCGGCCAGGGCGCTCGGGAGGTTGAGCGTCCCGCGCCAGAGCGCCTGCAACGCCACACCGAGGATCAGCAAGAATCCGCCGTTCGCGACGATCCGCGCCGCGGACATGGCCCGGTCGAGCGGCCAGCCGGCCCCTTCGAGCGCAATGACCACCAGCTCACCCGGCGAGGCCGAGAAGATGCCGCTTCGCTCCATCCCCTGGAAGGTGGTCAGGCCCACGAAGAACGGCGCATACGCCCCGAGGAAGATCGCGGCCGCCGGCGCCGCCCCGAGGACAATGTCGCGCCGGGCGCGTCCGCCGCTCCGCAACGCGGCTATCAGGAGCACCGGTGCGGCCAGACCGGCCAGCGGCTTGACCAGGAACCCGAGCGCCACCAGGACGGGGACGATCCACCAGCGGCCAGCCAGCGCCGCCCAGAGCGCCAGCAGCATCGGCAGCGCGGCGACCACGTCGTTGTGGCCGTTCTGCAGCGCTTCGAAGAGGACCAGCGGGCACCACGCGTAGGCGAGTGCTCCCGCAAGCGCCCGCTCAGGAGCGACCGTTCGCAGCAGCCCGAAGAGCACGCCAATCGTCCCCAGGTAGGCCAGGATCGGCCAGACCTTCATCGCCATGATGGCGTTGGCGCAGCGCTCGCCGCCGACCTCGGCGCTGACGGCTTCGAGCACCCGCCAGATCGGGCCGTGCGCGTTGACCACGGCCTTCCAGTACACGAGGTCGTAGAAGCGGTCGTCGGGGTAGTCGGCCGGCACCTTGACGAACGGGTTCTCGTGGTAGACGGCCAGGATGCGCCCGTCGAACACATATTTGAAGATGTCGTTCGAGAGGACAGGGTAGGCCGGCAGCAGGAGCACCGCCAGCCCGAGCGGCATGCCGACCAGCAGCAGGAGCCAGAGGGCCCGTCCCTGCACCCGCGGCGCGAGCCACAGCGACGCACCGTACATTCCCGTCAACGCCAGGAGGGCCGCCAGGAAGACGGGTCCGGTCACGGCGGTGTACCTCGGGGTCGTGAACAGGCCGAGCACCCAGGTCGGCCGGTTGCGGGTGCAGAACTCCTGGAGTGGAAACGGTCCGCTGAACGCGGCGAACAGCACGCCGGCCAGCCCCGCGCCGAGCAGGCAGACGACGCTGGCCGGCAGATAGCGTGCGATCATCGAACAGGCCGCCGAGCCGAGCACAGAACCACAAGCGCTCCCCTTCCGGAACGCGGCGATGATACTGAACGGAACGGCGCGCCGGCCCGCGCCCAACTGCCCACCGAATCTGTGCCCGGCACCTACACGGTGGTCAGCGCGTGGTCCGCCAGCCATAATCGGCTCGCGCTCACGTGTCGACAGCTCGGCCGGCGCGGCATCGCTCGTCGCCGGACCGTCACAGGAACGCACGCACAGGAGGTGCAAGCGATGGCACGCCCACCAGTGAATCCGAACAAGATCGACTGGTCTGGTGAGAACCCGGGGATCACCCTGAAGGCCACGGTAGATGGTGAGACGACCTGCCTGGTCTCGTTCTTCAGGGTGGTGGTCTCGCCGCACGGGCCGGGCCACGCCGCGTTCGTGCTGACCGACCCGCTGCTCAAGGGCGGCGACGCCGTGGTGAACGCCTGCTTCACCGACAACGAGCCGCTCGCGCGCTACCTGCAGTCCGACTTCCTGAGCTACTTCGGTGCGTGGCGGGGCATCCCTGCGCTCGACGGGCTGACCTACACGCCAGCCGCAAGCTTCCAGCACAGCGGCAACCAGTCAACCGACTGGGTCGAGACGATCACCGGTCCGGGCGTTGACGTTCGGCTGGCCTGGAAGTCGCTCCGGGAGCCATTCTTCGTCGAGTACCTCAAGGAGCAGTCGGCCACGGGCAAGCACGAGATGTTCTCGCTGTTCGTGCCGGCGAGTGGGGCCGAGGTCGTGGCGAACGGCGTGACAGGCGCCGGCGTGGTCGGCCCTCGCGACGTGTTCGGGACGCAGAGCAGCATGGCGTTCCTGGCGTTCTCGGAGACCTGGCTGCACGCGTAGCGCGGAGACCGTCGCGCCAGGGCGGCGCCTGGATCTTCGTGACAGACGGGTGAGCGCGTCTCGGGTCACGCGCTGGAGGGGTGGCGAAGCGATGGCAACGGACCTCGTGCGGGTGGCATTCCTTGGGCTGGGGGCGATGGGCCTGCCGATGGCCTGCAACCTCGCCGAGGCTGGCTTCGAGGTTGCCGGCTTCGACGTGGCAGCGGAGCGCTCGGCGCAGCTTGCCGAGCGCGGTGGACGGGCCGCCGCCACGCCGGCCGACGCTGCCCGGGGAGCACAGGTCGTCGCCGCCATCCCGTTCGACGCCGACCAGGAACGCGCGGCGTTGTTCGGCCCCAACGGTGCGCTGGAGACGCTCGATCCGGGCGGCCTCGTGATCCTGATGGCGACCATCGGCCCGGTCGCCCTGCGCGCGCTGGCGGCCGACATCACGGCGCGCGGCTTTCGGGTCGTGGACGCGCCGGTGACCGGCGGGGCGTCGGGGGCGCAGGCCGGCACGCTGACGGTCATCGCGTCGGGGGCGGCCGTGGATCTGGCCGCCGCCGCACCGATCCTCAAACCGATGTCCGGCCAGGTGTTCCAGGTCGGGACGGAGCCGGGCCAGGGCCAGATGATCAAAATGGTCAACCAGCTGCTGGTCGGCACGCACCTCGCGGCCGCTGCCGAGGCGATGGCGTTGGCGCGGGCGGCCGGCGCCGATCTCCAGCAAGTCTACGACCTCCTGATCACCGGACAGGCCCGCAGCCAGATCTTCGTCAGCCGCGTCGGCGCGATGCTCGACGGCGGCTTCCAGACCGGATCGAGCCTGCGAATCTTCACCGAGAAGGACATGCCGCTGGTGCTTGAGACGGGCCGCGCGTTCGGCGTCCCGATGGTCACGGCATCGGCGGCGCTCCAGACGATGCAGCTTGCTGCCGCGTTCGGGCTGGAGGATGCCAGCGATGCGAAGCTGATCCACCTGCTGACCGATCCTGTCGCGGTCGTGTCCGAGCTGACCGCCGACCGCGACCGCTCATAGCCACGTTCAGAGCGTCGATTCTCGGGGCCAAGCTCAGGGTTGCGCTGCGCGAGGAAAGGGTTTTCGCGCGCACGAACTGTCGCTATACTGGCAGTGATGCGCCTGTGAAACGTCACAGGGCTGTCGATTTCTGCGCGTCAGGCAGGGCCAGTGTCGCGGCTATGAGCGCTGTCCCAGCGGGGCCTGGACGGTTCCTTGGAAGGGTGGCATGCAGCATCGTGACCTGCCTCGGCCCCGAGGACCGGTGCATTGCCGGGTGTGCACCATCCTCATCGGCCAGGGATATGAAGAGCGGCGGCCGATTCCGCTGACCAACGGCCGTGGCTACATCTGCTGGCAGTGCTACGCGTCGCTGCGCCGGCAGGACGCCCGCCGGACAGAAGAGCAAGAACGCGCAGCGTCGCGCTGACCCGGCCCTCAGCGCGGGGACGACTGGCCTCATCGCCGACAGGATCTGGCTACAATCACGGGAGCCGCGTCTGCGAAGGCGCGGCTCCTTGCGTGTTGCCACTTCATCCGACACCACCGCGCCCGAGGAGACGATGCTCGACGACCGTGCTGACGCCTGGCTGCACTTGAAGCGCGACGCCTCGGCGAAGCTCGATCCGCTGGTTCAACCGATTCTGGCGCAGGCGGCTCGGCGCTCGTGGGATGGCGGCGGCCCGCGGTTGCCGTGGCGACGCCCCCCCTGGCGGATCGTACCCTCAGCCGACGACGTGAGCTGGCGGGCCTACCACTACCTCGGGACGGCGGCTGACGAGGATCACCGCTACTTCGAGCTGGGCGTGACGGCACACCTCGACCAGCAGGGCAACCTCGTCGGGTTCGGCGTGGATAACGGCATCGACTTCATCGGCCTGCACGACGTGAGCGACTATGGCCTGCAGCGCGGGCTGGAGTACATCCGCCAGCAGCGCGCCCGCGTGCGCACCTACGCCAGCCCGACGTTCGACCACCCGCTCAAACCGTTCAAGGCCTGATCGTTCCACGCACACCGAGAGCCGGAGGCTGAAGGCCCCCGGCCCGCGTGCTGTTCGGATGAGATCGCCTGCATCCGGGCGGTCGGGATCAGCCGTGAACGACCTCGCGAAGCTGCGGAGCCGTCGTCTCGAGGCCAAGGCGGCGGGTCGCCTCTTCCAACCGGCGATACACCAGCCGGGCGGCCTCCGGCTGCAGGGTACTGACGGTCAGGCTCAGCTCGAGCGGCGTCCGCACCAGCTCCAGGGACACGGCCCGGCCGCGCAGCAGCATGTTCGCTGCACCGCCGTCCGTTCGATGCTGGATCGAGAGGGTGCCGGCATCGGCCCGCAGCCGGTGGCGGTTGCCGAGCAGGCCACTGGCTCGGACGTTCGCCCAGACCGTCGCCTTCGAGAGCGGGCTGTCGAGGTGGCCGAGCAGCTCACGGATGCCATCGTAGGAGAGCCCGAGCCAGTAGAGCAGCACGCTGGCCTGCCGCAGCGCAACAGTCTGGCGGGCGCTGTCCACGCCGGGGGGATAGAGCCTGGTGGTCTTGCGGCAGCGCTTGCAGATGAAGCGGATGACGTCCGCGCGCAACGTCAGCGGATCCTTGAGTGCCTTGGAAGCTCGCTGGTGGAGGTTGAACCCCTGCGAGCCGCAGCGGTCGCAGCGTTCGGGTCGACGTCCGTCATGCTCGACGATCGGTGTCGGAATCATCACCGCGATGTCCATGCCGACGGTCCTTTCCTGGTACGGCCCCATCCCGAGGCCTCGCAGGAAGGGTAGGCAGGCCCGCTTAAGCCACCCTTAACCGGAATGGCGTCAACGTAAAGTGGCGGTTAACGTTCCGACGCCGCGCGGGCCATGGGGGCAAGCCGCCCCTGGCCGTCAGCTGACGAAGCGATAGCCGACGCCCCGCACCGTCTCCAGGCGGCGCGGCGAGCCAGGATCCTCTTCGACCTTCTCGCGCAGCCAGCGGATGTGGACGTCGACCGTGCGCGTGTCGCCGCCGAAGGTGTAGCCCCAGACCTTCTCCAGAAGCTGGTCGCGCGTCAGGACCTGCCCGCGATGCTGCATCAGGTAGATCAGCAGGTCGAACTCCTTCGGCTTGAGTTGCAGGACACGCTCACCCAACGTCACCCTGCGCTGGAGCGGATCGACCTCCAGATCGCCGGAGCGCACCGCCTGGGGACCTTCTTCGTCGGCGGCCTGCTGGGTCATCCGCGAGCGGCGCAGCATGGCCCGAATCCGCGCCAGCAGCTCACGCATGCTGAACGGCTTCGTCATGTAGTCGTCAGCCCCAACCTCCAGCCCGACGATCTTGTCGATCTCGTCGTCCTTGGCGGTGAGCATCAGGATCGGGACGGTGCTCTCGCGCCGCAGCTGGCGGCACACTTCGAGGCCGTCGATGCCGGGCAACATCAGGTCCAGCACGACGAGGTCAGGCATGCTCGCCCGCGCCAGCTTCAGCGCCTCGTTGCCGTCCATCGCGACATGCACGTCGAAGCCGTCACGGCGGAGGCTGTAACGGATCGTGTCTACGAGGGTAGGCTCGTCGTCAACCACCAGCACGCGCGCCATCACGTCACCTGATCGCCGGGGAGTACGCCGGAGGATACCAAGCCGGAGAGCACCGCCAGCAGGCGCTCGCACTCGTCCAGCGGCCGAACTGACACACGGATATACGCCGGCAGTCCGAATGAGCGGGCATCTCGTACCAGGATGCCACGCCGCAACAGCTCGGTCCGTACCTGCTGGCCATCTCCGACGCGGACGAGCCAGAAGCTCGCACGGGTCGGCACGCAGGAGAATCCGAGCTGCTCCAGCCCGTCCACCAGCAGCGCGCGGGCACGGCGGGCCAGCCGCCGACCTTCGCGCAGGTACTCGTCGTCGCCGAGGGCGGCCAGCCCGGCCGCCTGGGCGTAGGCGTTGACGCTCCAGGGCGGCTGCGACAGGCTGATCGCCCGCCCGACCTCGGGGTCGGCCAGCAGGTAGCCGAGTCGCAGCCCCGCCAGCCCGTGACTCTTCGTCAGCGAGCGCAACACCACCAGCCGCCGGTCTTCACGGCGGAGGGCGTCGGCGCTCTCGACGCCTTCGGCAAGCTCGATGTACGCCTCATCGACGACCAACAGCCCGTCGCTCAGGCTCGCGAGCATCGACCGGAGCGCCTCAGGGTCCAGCGCCTGGCCGGTCGGGTTGTTCGGGTTACAGACGAACACGACGCGCGGGCGCAGCCGCTCGATCTCGGCGCAGACGGTTGGCAGATCGGGACGAAATCCATCGCGCTCGGAGGCGTCCAGCTGCACGACCGTCGCGCCGGCTCGGCGTGCCCCGGCCTCATACTCGCCGAAGGTCGGGCCGAGGATCAGCGCCGTGTCGCCCGGCGCGAGGTACGCCTCGGCCAGCAGCCAGATCAGCTCGACCGAGCCGTTGCCGACCAGCACCTCGTCGTCACGCACCGCGTGGGCCGTCGCCAGCGCGGCCCGCAGCCGCAGGCAACGGTCGTCCGGATAGACGGATACGTCCACAAGGTCGAGCGCCCGCAGCGCGCGCGGGGATGCGCCGAGGGGGTTCTTGTTGACGCTGAAGTCCAGCAGGGCGTCGGCGCGAATGCCGAGGGTCGCCAGCTCAGCATAGTCTGGCCCGCCATGCTCGACACGCGGCACAGCGGGCTGTCGGGGCACGGGCGGCGCCCCGACAGCGATGGTTGGCGTGGGGGTTGGCGCGGGAGTTGGCGCCGGCGACTCACTCACGCGACGGACGATACCACCTCACGCTGATGCTGGCCGCCGTGCGGGTTCGGGGCCGGCCGTCGCAAGGTCAGCACGACCAGCGCCGCGAACACGATCACCCACAGCGCCGAGCCGTAGACATCCCCGAACGCCTGGGCCTGGGCCGTGGTGGTCTGTGCACTGCCGGCGGCGTTCGCCAGCATCCGCCCCTGGAGCAGCGTCGCGAAGGTCGCCACCGCCAGCGACGACACGACGTTCTGGCAGGCCCCGCTGAGCGACGTGACCCGGCTGACGAGGTTGCGTGGCGCCGTGTTGAGGACGTGTGTCCCCAGCGGCATCATCGCCATGCCCATGCCACCGCCCATGATCGCCAGGGCCAGGATCAGCTCGAAGGTCGTCGTCCCCGCGTTCAGGCCCGAGAGCAGCCAGAACGCGACAACCACGATGCTCAACCCCACCACGACCGGCGGGCGCGCCCCGAAGCGGTCGAACAGCCGGCCAGCCAGCGGCATGGTGCAGGCGGCCACCACCGCGTTTGGCAGCGTCAGCAAGCCCGTCTGGAGCGGGGAGTAGCCACGCACCTGCTGGAGAAAGACCGGAATCAGGAAGAACGTCCCGAACATGCCGAAGATCATCAGCCACTGGGCCAGGATGGCGACGCTGAAATCGCGGCTCGTGAACACCCGTAGCTCGATCAGCGGATGGGCCGTGGTCAGTTGCCGTGCGACGAATCCGATCAGCGCCAGAAAGCCGACGCCGACGCCGACCAGGGTCGGCAGACCGGTCCAGCCGTACTCGGTGCTCTCGCTGATGCCGTAGGTCAGGGCCGAGAACGCTATCGGGCCGAGCACCAGCCCGACGAGGTCGAGCGGCGCCTGGGAGCTCTCGCTCGCGAAGCTCGGCAGCGACCGGATCCCGATGTAGACGGCGACGACGCCCACCGGCACGTTGATCAGGAAGATCCACGGCCAGGAAGCGATCTCCAGCAGCCAGCCCGAGATGACCGGACCGAGGGCCGGTCCGAGCAGCATCGGGATGCCGAAGATGCCCATGACTGCGCCGCGCTTCTCGGGCGGCGAGACGCGGAAGAGGACGGCCATGCCGACCGGCATCAGCATGCCGCCGCCAAGCCCCTGGATCACCCGGAACAGCGCGAGCATCGGGGCCGTGGTGGCCGCCGCGCAGAGCGCCGAGCCGAGCGTGAACATCACCAGCGCCGTCAGGTAGACCCGTTTCGAGCCGTAGCGGTCGCTGAGCCAGCCCGAGATCGGGATGACGGCAGCCGACGCCAGCATGTACCCGGTGATGATCCACTGGAGCGACTGGATGCTGGTCTCGAAGACGCGTCCGAACGTCGGGAGCGCCACGTTGACGATGGTCGCGTCCAGGATCGACATGAACGCGCCGAGGATGATGGCCGCGAGCGTCGCCAGGATCTGGGTGATCGTCGGCGACGACGGGCGACCGGACGCCGAGTGGTGCGGAGCGGAGATCATGAACAGGCCTTCCCAGTACGTGGTGTGAGGCCGGCCTGCTGCACTGCAGCCACCTCGAGCGTGGTGATGGCCGACAGCACGGTGTCAAGCTGGTCGGCCGGGATCGTCTTCAGAATGTCGGCAAGCCGCGCGCGGTGCGTCGCATGGATCCGCTCGAAGAGCGCGGTCGCCTTGTCGGTGGGCCGCGCCCACGAGATCCGCCGGTCGGCTCGGTCCTCTTCGCGCCGCGCGTAGCCGCGCTGCACCAGGCGATCCACGACCGCCGTCACGGCGGGCGCACCCACCTTCAACCGTTCGACAAGGTCGCGTCCGGTCAGGCCGCCCGTGTCCACCAGCAGCATGATCGTCTTGAGCTGGCTCATGGTCAGGTCGAGGCTGCCCCAGCTGGGATTGTCGAGCGCGTGTAGCGCCTTCATGAAGCCGTGGAACATCAGGCAGATCTGCTCGACGCGCGGGTCGTCCGCCTGGGTGGCGGGCGAATCCGTAGCGGCGACGAACCGGTCAGGGGCGGGGATTGCCAACGGACACTTTCCTTCGGTCTAATAGTTCATGTGCATCGAAATAGTACCGGTCTCGCGAGCGGCCGGGGCAAAATGCACGGCCTCGTTCACAGAATGGTGACACCTCTGGAATACCCTGAGCGGAGGGCAGCGGGGATACTTCGATATGCTAGAACTGTCCGGTACGTTCGAATCATCCCTCAGTGCGCGCTTCGTCCGTTCTCTCGCCTGAGGGCCTGACGGGCCGATGCCCGAAGCACCTGGTCGCGTCGCTCACGCCTCTCCAGTTTCTGCAGGAGTGCATCCGCCGAGATGGGTCTGACACGCGTCGCCATCACCCGCCCGGTCTTCATCCTCATGGTGATCTCGGCGATGGTCATTCTTGGCCTCGTCTCGTTCAGCCGCCTGAATGCCGAGCTGTTCCCGAGCATCAATTTTCCGGTCGTGACCGTCGTCACGACGTACTCGGGTGCGTCGCCTGACGATGTCGACCGGCTGGTGACCCAGCCGCTCCAGGACGCCATTGCCGGCATCGCCGACATCGACGTGCTGCAGTCGTCGTCGGCGGAGGGCCGCTCGCAGATCACCATTACCTTTCTGGACTCAGCCAACACGGACACGGCCGCCATCGACGTGCAGCGGCGCGTCGGCGCGGTGGTCAACCAGTTGCCGGCAGATGCTGACACGCCGTCCGTCTTGAAGCTCGATCCCGGGCTGCAGCCGGTCCTCTTCCTGGCGTTCAACGGCAACATGCCACTCGACCGGCTCTTCGTGCTGGCGGACGACAAGATCAAGCCGCGCCTCGAATCGCAGAACGGCGTCGCCTCGGTCACTATCAGCGGCGGCCTCCAGCGCGAGGTTCAGATCCTGGTCAACCCGGATCGGCTGCGCGCCTACGGTTTGACCATCGATCAGGTCTCCCAGGCCATCGCGCGGGAGAACCAGGGCCAGCCCAGCGGCAGCATCGACCGTGGCCGCGAGCGCATCAACCTGCGAGTCTACGGCCTGTTTCAGTCCGTCGAGGACATCCGCGCCGTCCAGATCCCGACGAATGGTGGCCAGAACATCCGCCTCGTGGACGTCGCCGAGGTCGTCGACACCTTCAAGAAGCCGACGAGCCGCACCTGGCTGAACGGGCAGGAAGCCGTCTCGCTGACGATCACCAAGCAGTCGGGCAGCAACGAGATCGCCACGGTGGACGGCGTCCGCGCTGAGATCGCGCGGGTGAACAAGGATCTGCCGAGCGGCGCCAGCATCTCGATCATCAGCGACAACTCGGTCGCCACGCGCAACTCGCTCAGGGGCGTGCAGCAGAGCCTGATCGAGGCCGTCGCGCTGACAGGCCTGGTGCTGCTGGTCTTCCTGCACACGCTCCGCAGCACGGTCATCGTGCTCTTCGCGATCCCGACCTCGCTGATCACGACCTTCCTGGCGATGCTCTTCCTCGGGTTCACCTTGAACCTGATGTCGTCCATCGCCCTGGTCATGGTCATCGGCGTGCTGGTGGACGACTCCATCGTGGTGCTGGAGAACATCTTCCGCCACCTGGAGATGGGCGAGGAGCCAAAGGACGCCGCCATCAAGGGGCGCAGCGAGATCGGGCTGGCGGCCATCGCCATCACCCTGGTGGACGTGGTGGTCTTCACGCCGGTTGCCTTCATGTCGGGTACGGTGGGCGGCTTCTTCCGCCAGTTCGGACTGGTGATCGCGGCGGCGACGCTCCTCTCGCTGTTCGTCTCGTTCACGCTGACCCCGATGCTCGCCTCCCGCTGGCTCAAGAGCGGCCACCACGAGCCGTCGTTCACGCCGTGGCGGCTGTTTCTGCGCGGCTTCGAAGCGTTCATGGACGGCACGCGGCAGGTCTACGGCCGGATGATCGCCTGGGTGCTCCGGCACCGCTGGGTGCCCGTGCTCGCGGCGGTCATCACACTGGGCGCTGCCATCGCGATGGTGCCGCTCGGGCTGATCAAGTTCGAGTTCATTCCGGCCTCGGACAACGGCCAGGTCTCGGTGACGGTCGAGATGCCGCCAGGGTCGTCGCTCGAAGCGACCGAGAACGTGCTCAAGGTCATCAACAGCCGCATCGCGGACATCCCAGAGATCGAGTTCTACCTGGCGGCATCTGGCCAGGGCGGCGGCAGCGGCTTCGGTGCGAGCGGCAGTGGCGTGCGGTTTGGTCGCGTCCAGATCGTGCTGTACCCACTGCACGACCGTCATCGCTCGAACGTCCAGATCGCCGACGAGGTCATCGAGCGGACTCGCGACATCCCCGTCGCCACAATCCGGGTGGCGACTGCCAGCGGCGGCGGTGGCAGCAGCCAGCCGATCCAGGCCCTGATCACGGGCGAGGATCCGCAGACGCTCCAGGCGGTCGCCGCCAGGGTCCAGGAGACGCTGGCCGGCATCTCTGGCGCGCGCGACGTGACCAACAGCGTGGCGGCGTCGAATCCCGAGACCCGCGTGATCCCGGACCGGCAGCGGATGGCCGACTCCGGCGTCTCAGCCCAACAGCTCGCGCAGGTGCTGCGGACCGCCGTGGACGGCTCGGTCACCACCAAGCTGCGCGCCGAGGGGCAGGACGAGGTGGACGTGCGCCTGCTGCTGGCCGAGCAGGCACGGGCGGACGTCGGCAGCATCCTGGCGATTCCGATGACGGCCACGCGCGGCGGCCAGTCCGCGACGATCAACGTCGGGCAGGTGGCCCGGGCGTCCGAGGTGGCTGGCCCGACCTCGGTTGACCGCCGCAATCGTCAGCGGCTGGTGACCATCGGCGCGAGCCTCGGCGCTGGCGTCCCCCTCAACGACGTGACACGACCGCTGCAGCAGGCGGTCACCGAGATGACGGCTGACGGAACGATCCCAGCCGGTTATGTCGTGTCGCTTGGCGGCCAGAGCGAGCAGCAGGCGAAGGCGTTCAACAACCTGATCCTGGCCCTCGCGCTCTCGGTGATCCTGGAGTACATGCTGCTGGCAGCCCTCTACGAGAGCATGATCCTGCCGTTCGCCACCATGTTCGCCCTGCCGCTGGCCGTGATCGGCGCGTTTGTCGGGCTGGCCGTGACCGGCAACACGCTGAACCTGCTCTCGATGATCGGCGTGATCGTGCTGATGGGGCTGGTGGGCAAGAACGGCATCCTGCTGATCGACTACACCAACACGCTCCGCAATCAGGGACGCGCGCGCAACGACGCCCTCCGCGAGGCCGGCGAGACGCGCCTCCGCCCGATCCTGATGACGACCGTGGCGCTGGTCGCTGGCCTGACGCCGCTGGCGATCGGCCTGGAGGAAGGCTCCGAGACCTACAAGGGCATGGCCTCGGTGATCATCGGCGGCATGCTCTCGTCCACGCTCCTGAGCCTGCTGGTCGTCCCCTGCATGTACACCTACTTCGACGATCTGCAGCGGCTGATCGTGCGGCTGTGGCGCTGGCGGCCATTCCGGCGCGGCGGGATGGCCGAGCCGCATCCGCTGCCCGCACGTGAGTCGGCCCACGGCCCGGCGGTCGCTGGCCGCCCGCGCCTCGAAGAGGTCGGCAGCCGGGGCTGAACCAAGTCCAGGGCGATTGCATGTTCATTGGTGTCCCCGAAGCATCATGGAACGGGCGGTCGGGGACTGAAGTCCCCGCCTACACGCATGCAGTCGCTGCGCGACGGACACCGGGCACGGACAGGGACTGGTGAGACTACAGCGTCGCGAAGCGACTGCAGGATCGTAGGCGGGGCTTTCAAGCCCCGACGCCGCCGCACGACGCGCTCAACATACGATTGCACTGGTAGCAGCATCAGGGCGATCGCATGTTCATTGGTGTACCCGAAGCATCATGGAACGGGCGGTCGGGGGTTGAAACCCCCGCCTACAGTCATTCCGTCGCTGCGCGACGGCCGTCGGGAACGGCAGGCACTGGTGCGACTGGAGCGTCGCGCAGCGACT
>JADZEM010000090.1 GCA_020850535.1 Chloroflexota bacterium | reverse complement strand
CGTAGCGGCGACTCAGCGCCGCAAATCGATCCGCCAGCTGGTCCAACTCGGCCGAGTCCATCGTCGCACCCCCAGCAACACCCGCTCCTCTCCATTCTACCCGGACGTAAAGCTCGTCGTTGTAGTAGTAGGCAGTAGGCAGTAGGCAGTAGGCAGTAGGCAGTAGGCAGTAGGCAGTAGGCCAACCTGTCATCCTGAGCGTAGCGAGCCTGCGAGCGCAGCGAAGGATCTCACACCCAGCAATCGCAGCTCCTGTGGGTGAGATCCTGCGCTGCGCTCACGATGACATCGTGGATTGCCTCGCGCGCTTCGCCTACTCGCTCGTTCAGTTCTTGGCGACGATCTGCTTGTACTCGTTCTCGGCCCAGGCGGCGGCCTCGGCCGGCTTCATTTTGCCCGTCGCCGCGTTCGCGAACATGTCAGCGATCACGAAGTTGTAGACCGCCTGGGCCGCCGAGCGGGTCGGTGGCCCAGGGGTGCCCGGCAGCCGGTTGACCTTGTTCAGCTCGCGGAAGATCTTCAGCTTCGGATCGTCCGGCCAGACATCGCGCGACTCGATGCCCTTGACCGGCGGGATGAAGTAGGACTGGCCGACCTTCGTCCAGTTGTCGAGGAAGGACGGATCGTGCCAGGCACGCAGGAACGCCTTGCCGCCCTCGACGTTCTTGGAGGACGCGAACAGGCCCCACAGGTTGATGTTGTACTGACCGAACCGGCCGGCCGGCCCCGAGGGCCAGTTGGCATGGTCCATCGTCTCGATGAACTCCTTGCGCGAGGCGTCCGGCTTGGCTGGATCGTTCGCAGCGGTGCGGGCGGCGAGGTAGATCGTGTTGACGTTGACCGTCGCCGAGACCTTGCCGGCCAGGAACGCCTGGTTGTTGTCGGGATCGAGCCAGGCGGTGACGCCGGGGTCCATCACCTTGAACATCTCGGCGTACCACTCGCAGGCCTTGATCGTCTCGGGCGAGTTGATGGCGATGGTCTTGCCGTCGGCCTGGAACTCCTTGCCGCCGAACGCCCAGAGGACCGGGTAGTTGGTGGAACGGGCGTCGCCCGGGGCGTGCCCGAGCGTCATGCCGACCGGCGTCCCCTTCTCGTGGAGCTTGCGCGCCGAGGTCAGCAGCTCGTCGAAGGTGTCCGGGAACTTGTCCAGGCCGGCGGCCTTGAACATCGTCGTCCGGTAGTTCCAGGCGGCCGGGGCCTGCCCGAACATGATCGCGCGCCACTTGCCGTTGACGACGCAGGTCTGCGGAGCGATATCGTACCAACCGCCCCACTGCTTGCTGACCTCGTCAGCCACGTCGGAGACGTCGGCCAGCTTCTCGCCGTACAGGTACGCGTCGAAGTCGCGCAGCACACAGACGTCGCCGCCCACGCCGGTCTCGATGATCGAGGCGACCTTCGTATCCATCTCGGCGTCGGCGAACCGCTCGACCTTCGCGTTCATCCCGGTCGCGGCGGCCAGCTTGGCGACGAGATCGTCAACGAGCTGGTTCTGGGCCGGCACGTACGAGTTGCCGGCGATGACCGTCAGCGAGGTGCCCTTGAGGGCGGCGGCGTCCGCCGGCTTTGAGGCTGGCACCGAGACCGCTGGCGCGGCGGCGGCCGGCGACCCGGCCGGCGCGGCAGCCGCCGGTGAGCCAGATGGTGCTGCCGCGGCCGGCGACCCGGACGGCGCAGCCGCCGCCGGCTTGGTCTCGGCGGGTTTGGTCTCGGCCGGCTTCGCCGCTGCCGGAGCGGCCGTCGGGGCGGCGGTCGGGCTGCTCGGCCGGCAGGCGGCGAGCAGGGCGGCCGCGCTCCCCAATGCGGCCAGTGAGAGGAACCGCCGGCGCGTCACCGGACCGGTGGTGGGGCGGGCTGCCCCGCTGATCTGGGTAGGTCGCATGTCCATTGCCCCTCCATCAGTGAGGTCGTCTGATGCGCACCGGCCATTGGTGCGGCGTCAGTCGCAGTGCGGAGTCCTGGCGAGCAGGACCGGTCAGCCTGTCGTGGTAGGTTAGGATATTAGATACGATCGTAGCGGTGGGATGATGGCGTGCGGGTCCGGACGCCTAGCCGTTGGCGCGGCGTCGCGCCGGGCGGCTGCTCCGAGTGGCGTTGTCCTCGGCGGACTGGCCGGCCAGCCGCCCGATGATCGGGGTGGCTTCGGCGTGCCGGCTGCGGATCATGGCGGCGTACGTCTCGGCGTCACCGTCGCGAATCAGCTCCAGGCGACGCCGGTTCATCTCCAGATCGCCGGCCCAGCGCAGCGGATCCCGCGTGACCAGCGACTGACCATAGCGGTCGAGTCGGTCGTTGAGGCGCACGGCGGCCTCGGGCAGGGATGGCCGGCCGGGCGACCCCAGGATGATGAAATGCAGCTGCCGCTGCGCCCGGCGATACCGTCGATAGTCGGCCTGCGTGCAGGCGTCGGTCATCTCGGCGAGCGCCGCCTCAGCCTGCTCGAAGTGCGCCTCCGTCATGCTCGCCATGATGTCGGGCAGCGCCCCGATCTCCAGCACGTCGCGCATGAAGATCAGGTCGTCCCACTCCTCGACGGTGAGCTGCGAGACCTCTGCGCCTCGGTGGGGCCGCAGCACGACCATCCCCTCAGCTTCGAGCGTCAGCAATGCTTCGCGGACGGGCGTCTTGCTGACGCCGAAGCGGGCGGCCAGATCGGCCTCAACCAGGCGGTCGCCCGGTGCGAAGCCACCGAAGACGATGCGCTCGCGCAGCTCCTCGTAGATGACGTCCTTGATTTTCGGATGGTTGCCCAGGCTCGGCAGCGAGAGCACGCGCGGCTCACCGCTGCCACGGGGGGCTGGCGGCGTGGTGGCGCGTGTCCGCTCCTCGAACGAGGTCATTGAGCGACGTACCCGCCGTCCACGGCGATGGTCTGCCCGGTCAGGAACGAGCTGGCGTCCGATGCCAGCAGCATGGCCGGCCCGACCAGCTCGTCAACGGTCCCGAAGCGGTCGACAGGGTGCTTCTTGCGGAACTCCACGTAGAAGTCGGGTTCCAGCTCGACTTGCTTCGCCACCATCTCGGTGGCGATGACGCCCGGGGCGATGGCGTTCACGCGCACGCCGCGCGTCGCCCACTCGACGGCCAGGGCCCGTGTCAGCTGCACCACGCCCCCCTTGCTGGCAAGGTAGGCGGGGTTGCCGTTGTAGCCGACGAGGCCCGCAATCGAGGCGATGTTGATGATGCTGCCCTTGCCGGCCCGGAGCATCACTGCGCCAGCCTCGCGACAGAAGAGGAACGTGCCGGTCAGGTTGATGTCGAGCACGGTCTTCCAGCGCTCGAGCGGATACCCCTCGGCCGGGTGCCGCGCACCGATGCCTGCGCCGTTGATCAGGATGTCGAGCCGACCCCACCGCGAGACCGCGGCCTGGACGGCGCGCTTCACGTCGTCCTCGTTCGTCACGTCAGCCTCGACGGCCGCCGCGTCGGCACCGGCGTCCCGCAACGCCTTGACGGTAGCTTCGGCAGCGTCCTGCCGTCGGTCGACAATCAGGATCGACGCACCGGCCGACGCCAGACCGCCGGCCATCGCCGTGCCGATGGCACCGCCGCCGCCGGTGATGAGGGCGACGCGGCCATCAAGGCGAAACAGGTCGATCCCGGCGAACTGGGCCATAGGCTCCTCCGCATAGGGCACATCGTCGTGCTGGCCCTACGGTGCAGTGCGGCATATCATATCCGATCAGACGGTGACTGTCTACACGTCTGGTCGAGATCGTGGGTCGTGGATCGTGGGTGGAGGGTCGTCGATTGTGGGTGGAGGGTCGTCGATTGTGGGTGGAGGGTCGTCGATTGTGGGTGGAGGGTCGTATCAGTGAAAGCACGCGACTTTCAATTGTCATCCTGAGCGCAGCGAAGGATCTCACCCGCTGACCGTCAACGCTCACCCATCTGCTGATGCTCGACGTTTGCGTCAGCGGTCAGCAATGAGTCTGTCATCCTGAACGAGCGAGCTTGCGAGCGACGTGAAGGGTCTCCCAACCTTGACGGTCAGCGGGTGAGATCCTTCGCTGCGCTCAGGATGACATGGGGAGTTGCGTTTTTACTCCATCGCAGCGGCGCGCGTCAGCCAGTATGCTCCCACGACCCACGACCCACGACCCACGACCCACGACCCACGACCCAACAGAGGAGGATGCATGCGACCGAACTCTGCGAAGCGGAAACTTCAGGCCGGACTGCCGATCCTCGGCGCGAGCGTGAGCTGCTGCAGCCCGCTGGTGGCCGAGACGATGGGCCACATGGGATACGATTGGCTGCTGCTCGATTTGCAGCATGGCGAGAACAACCTCGGCAATATCGGCTCGCTGCTGACCGCCGTCAGCGCCACCCCGACGATCCCCTGGGTCCGCGTCGTTTCCAACGATGGCCCCTTGATCCAGCGGGTGCTCGACCTGGGGGCGTACGGCGTGGTCGTGCCGCTGATCAACAACGCCCGCGAGGCCGAGGCTGCCGTCCGGGCGATGCGCTACCCGCCCAGGGGCGACCGCTCGTGGGGACCGATTCGCGGCTCGCTGTACGGCGGCTCGGACTACTTTGCCGAGGCTGAGCGCGAGCTGATGCTGGTGGTGATGATCGAGACGGCTGAGGGCATCCAGAACGCCGCCGAGATCCTGGCCGTGGACGGCGTCGACGGCTGCCTGATCGGCACGAACGACTTTTCGCTGTCGTTCGGGCTGTCGCCGCGCCCGGTGCCGGACGCCGCGCCGATGGATCCGCGCGTCGAAGAGGCGGCCACGCAGGTGCTTCAGGCCGCGCAACGCCACGGGAAGGGGCCGGGCCTGTTCACGACCGATGCCGGCATGGCCGGCGAGCGGGTACGCCAGGGCTTCCGGATCATCTCGATGTTGGGTGACGTGGGAGGCATGCGCGCCGGCTGTGGCGCGAACCTTGCGCAGGTGCGGGCCGTCGCTGACACGATTGCCGCATCCTGATGCCCGATCGGAGGCAGGCAGGCAGTCAGCCTGCCTGATCCTCCGATGCCCCTTGCCGCGGCCGGCGAGTGCCTCGGCGACCGTCACGTGAGCACCCTCAGGTACGGCCTGTGACGTTCTCGAGTGGCTGTGTTGATGGCAGCCAGAGGATGAATGTGGCGCCTTGACCCTCTCCGGCGCTCTCAGCCCACAGCTTTCCGGCGTGACGATCGGCGATCTGGCGGCAGATGTACAGGCCGAGCCCAAGACCCGGAATGTTCTCGGTCGTGGCGTTCGGCGCACGCCCGAAAGGCTGAAAGATCCGTTCAGTCATCCCCTCGGGCAGCCCAATCCCGTGATCCTGCACGCGCAGCTCGGTGCCCGAGGGGTCTTGACGCACACTGACCAGAATCTGACCATGTCCCTGCGAGTATTTCACCGCATTGTCGAGCATGTTCACGAGGATCTGTTCGATGCGATCGGGATCCATCATGGCGGGGCGGATGGCCTCGCCGATGGCGATGGCAACCTGCTGGCGTCCCGGATGCGGAAGGCGGGCCGCGACTTCACGGGTCAGCGCCGCGAGATCGGTCATCCGAAGCCGCAGCAGCAGCGCACCCTGCTGAAGCCTCGTGACGTCCAGCAGGTCTTCAATCAGCGTCGTCAGGCGGTTGGTTCCAGCTTCGATGGAGGTGACGTATCGTTCGAGGCGCTCGGCGTCCAGGCGGCCCGACCGTGCAAGGCGACAGAGAAGCTGCGCCGTTCCCTTGATGCCTGCGACTGGATTCCGCAACTCATGTGAGGCGATAGAGAGAAACTCGTCTCGTGCTCGGATGGCCGCCTCGGCCGTCTGTCGTGCCTTGACCTGATCGGTCACGTCGTAGGCGTGGACGAAGATGCCAGTGATCGTCCGAGAGCGCCCGTACATCGGGGCGTAGACGAAATCGAGAAAGAGCGTCTCCAGCACACCATCGCCCTGCAAGTCGAGCTGGAGCGGCATTTGATCGGCGATGAACGGCTGGCCGGTGGTGTACACCTGGTGGAGCAGTTCGTAGATCCCCTGGTTCTGAAGCTCCGGAAAAACCTCGCGAACGGACTTGCCGATCACATCGTGTCGGCCCGTCAGATCGAGGTAGCATTGATTTGCCAGCGTAAAGACCTGGTCGGGGCCGCTCAAGAGCGCGATCGCAGATGGCGCGTGCTCGAAGAGATGCTCCAGTTGCTCGCGGGTCGCCTGCTCTTGCTGGCGTAGCTGGGCGCTGGCAAGTGCATTGCCGATCTGACCGGTCACCAGGCGCAGGAATTCTCGATACCCTTCGTCGAACGGCAGGCGCGGGCTCAAACCGGCGACCAGGACCCCGGCTACGCCGGCCTGACCTGGTGCTTCAATCGGCAGGAGCAGGGCACCCGGGGCTGGCTCGGGCCAGCGGCCACCCGGGACCGTCGCGAAACGCGCGGCGAGATCGTTTACCAGCTCAGTCTGCTGCGATGAGACCACGCTCTGGAAAGGCCAGGTCTCGCCTGGTGACCGAGGAGCACCGAGGTCAACGGTCTCTCGAACTGAGAGCTCGTCCGAGCATCCGACTCGGGCGACCAGCTGCAACGCATGGCCATCAGCGTCACGTTCGTACAGCAGCGCGAACGACACGTCGGCGTCATAGTTGGACAGCAGATCGGACGTCAACCGGTAAATCTCCGCTGACGTCTGCGGATGTACGGCGAATTGGTCGGCGAGGCTTTGGAGGAGACGCATCCGGCGCTCACTCACGACGCGATCGGTAGTCTCCTGGACGATCACCAGGGTCCCGCCAATGCTCCCATCGTCATCAAGGACCGGGCTGTAGCCGTAGGTCCAATAGACTTCCTCGACGCGATGGTTGCGTGAGATCGGCACGAAGTGATCGACGTTCCAGGTCGAATCGCCGCGTTCCATGACGGCCTCGATCTGGGGACCGATGGCGGGCCAGATCTCCGACCAAAACGTCCGCCCACTGGCCCCGAGCGCGTTGGGATGCCGATCGTCGCCGAGGCTTGGGCGGTATCCATCGTTGTAGAACTGCACAAGCTCCGGACCCCACCAGAGGAACATCGGGTGCTGCGAGCTGAGCATCAGGTTCAGGACGGTTCGGAGGCTGCGAGGCCAGAAGCGCGGCGGACCGACTGGCGTTCGGTCCCAGTCAAAGGCGCGCGTACGTTCCGCCATCTCGCCCCGAGAGGCAGGCAGATTGCCCCCGAGCGCCGCGTCGAAGTTCTGAGTTCCGCTACTCACGAGATGGCGTCCTTGGACTGAGTTCGGTGTCGAATAGCAAGACCCATGCCAGCACGGCCGACGGTCGCGACAGCGGTCGCCGAGCGCGCGGCTGACGCCCAGCAACGGCTGACGCCCAGCAACGGCTGACGGACCGGCACGTTTGAAGCCGAGCGCCGCGAGTCCTTCCTGACGCTGTCGGCGGATCTGGCGACGTGGCCATCGCGCGTCCGGCGGCCGAATCCTGCCACGACGAGCCGGCGGCCATCCACGCCGTCAAGCCCTGAGGGCTGACTGGTTGCCGACTGACAGCACGAAGGCCACCCCGGAGGGGTGGCCTTTCGTCAGTCTGGAGCGCCGATCCGAGACGTGCCCTACGGCTTGCTCGGAGCGGCCGGCTGGGCAGGCGCCGCTGGCTGCTGGGCCGGCGGGTTCACCTCGACCTTCGGCACGTTGATGTTGACGCTCGGATTCTCGCGCTGCTGGGCCGGCGGATTCACGTTGACGTTGGTGGTGCTCGACGACGGCCCAGAGAACATTCCGGAGAAGAGCAGCCACATCACGACGACGGCGACGACAATCGCCAGAATCACGGCCAGCATGCCCGCGCCAGCCGATGTGGCGCGGCCTTCCGGCTCAACCGGTGCGGGAGTGTTGACGTTGATCTGTGCCATCCCAGCGATCCCTAGACGAGACCAAGTACGCGCAACACGACGACGATCACGACGATGGCACCGATGATGTAGAGAATCGAGTACATCTGAGTCACCTCCGCCGCTCTCTAAAGCACGGTCTGTGCCACGACAATTCGGTATGCTGGTGAAAACGTCGTCGGCGCACCGGGGTGGCTGCTGGTGCGTGTGCCGGAGGCCGTCTCCATGCCGCTCCGTGACCGCATCCTGGCCGCCCGTGGCCGCGCGCCCGCGCACCTCGTCCTGAAGCGCGCCCGCGTCGTCAACGTGCTGACCAACGAGATCTACGACCACCCGGCGGACGTCGCGATCCACGAGGGCGACATCGTCGGTGTTGGACTTGGCGGCCAGCGCTACAACGGCCAGCGCGAGATCGACCTCGACGGCGCGTACCTGTTGCCGGGGCTGATCGACGGACACTTGCACGTCGAGAGCACCATGCTCTCGGCCGGCGAGTTCGCACGGGCCGTCGCGCCGTCCGGCACGACCAGTGTCGTCGTTGACCCGCACGAGATCGGCAACGTGCTGGGCGCACCGGGCATCCAGATGCTGCTGGCGGCCACCGACGACCTGCCGCTGAACTTCTTCGTCAACGTGCCGTCGTGCGTGCCGGCCTCAGAGATGGAGAACGGCGGCCACACCCTGACCGCTGAGGACATGGCCCCCTTACTCGACCATCCGCGCGTGGTGGGCATCGCGGAGCTGATGAACTTCCCCGGGGTGCTCGCCGGCGATCCGGCCGTGCTGGCCAAGGCCGAGCTGGGTCAGCGGCGCGGCGTGCCGATTGACGGGCACGCCCCGGGCGTCACCGGCAAGGATCTCTGCGCCTATCTGACGGCTGGTATCGAGAGCGATCACGAGACGACCCGCGCCGAAGAGGCCGAGGAGAAGCTGCGGCAAGGTCTCTGGCTGATGGTCCGGGAAGGCTCAACCGAGCACAACCTGCACGAGCTGTTGCCGGTCGTCAGGCGGCTGCGAGCGCGACGCGCGCTGTTCGTCACCGACGACCGCGCTCCGAACGATCTCCTGCACCAGGGCCATCTCGATCACGCCGTGCGGCTCGCTATCGCCGAGGGCATGGACCCGGTCGGGGCCATCGCGATGGCGACCATCAACGCCGCCGAGCGGTTCAGGTTGCCGCGCATCGGGGCGATTGTGCCGGGCTATCGGGCGGACCTGATCGTCGCGGACGACCTCCAGAACCTGCGCGCGAAGCTGGTGTTCAAGGACGGCGCGATTGTCGCACGCGATGGCCGACCGACGTTCACGCCGCCCCCGTTCGACTACTCCCAGGCCCTGGACACCGTCCACATCGGCCGGCTGGACGCCTCGAAGCTGGTCATCCCGGCCACGGGGAGCCACGCTCGGGTGATCGGCGTGGTGCCCCACCAGATCGTGACGCGCCACCTGGTCGAAGAGCCGGCCATCGTCAATGGTCATATTGTCTCCGATCCCGGCCGCGACATCCTCAAGATGGCCGTCGTCGAGCGGCACAGGGCGACGGGCGACGTCGGCGTCGGGCTGGTCAAGGGGTTCGGCCTGAAGGCTGGCGCGCTGGCGTCGAGTGTCGCGCACGACGCCCACAATATCGGCGTGGTCGGCGTGAGCGACGAGGACATGCTGGCAGCCGTTTACGCGGTGGTGGAGCAGCGCGGCGGGCTGGCCGCGGTCCGCGACGGCGAGGTGCTGGCCCGCTTGCCGCTGCCCATTGGCGGCCTGATGTCCGACCTCCCCTTCGAGGAGGTCGCGGCGCGGCTGGAGGCTGTCGAGGAGGCTGCGAGCAGCATCGGCTGCACGGTCTGGCGGCCGTTCATGGTGCTCTCGTTCCTGGCGCTCTCGGTGATCCCAGCCCTCAAACTGACCGACCGTGGCCTGGTGGACGTCGAGGCGTGGGAGCTGGTGCCCGTCGGGGTGTAGCCGCGTAGAGGGGGTACCATTCTGCGCCCGTCGTCTTCGCGGTGGGGCTCGACGGCGCCGGCGTGCTGATCTTCTCGCTGCCGACGTCGCTGCTGGACGAGGGCGCCATCATCCGAGGGACGCTCCCGTTGCTCAGTGCCCGCCGTCATCCCGACTGAAGCGAGGAACGAGCGGAATGGAAGGATCTTCCTGGAGTCTGGACCCGGTGCGCCGGAGAAGATCCCTCGACTTCGCTCCGGATGCTTGCCCTGAGCTTGCCGAATGGGTCGCTTTGCTCGGGATGACGGGGGTAGCATCGGCAGTGGCCCGACCTGGTCGTTCACGACTGACTGGCCACTAGACCAGCGCAGCTCCGGCCTCGGCCATCTCACGAATGGCAGCCTCACCGTCCGTTGGCTGGATGTTGACGGCCCGGCATCCATCCTGAATCAGCTTGACCTGGAAGCCGGCCTTCAGGCCGTCCAGGACGGTGGCGCGAACGCAGTAGTCCGTGGCCAGCCCGCCGACGTAGATGGTCTTGACGCCGTGTTGCTCCAGGATCGATGCCAGCAGCGTGCCGTCGCCGTCGCGCCCCTCGAAGCCCGAGTAGGCGTCCTCGTCATTCCGCATGCCCTTGCGGATGTGGACGGCGCCGGCCGGCAGCTTGAGGTCCGGGTGGTACGCGGCCCCTGGCGTATCCTGGACGCAGTGAACGGGCCACGCGCCGCCGTTCGTGGCGAAGTGCGAGGTGTCTGACGGGTGCCAGTCGCGGTCCGCCACGACCAGACAGCCGGCCTTCGCGAACGCCTCGGCGTAGGCGTTGATGACCGGCACGACCTTGTCACCGTCAGCCACCGGCAGCGAGCCGCCAGGACAGAAGTCGTTCTGCACGTCGATGATGACCAGGGCACTGTCGGGAGTAGGCGTCAACATCGTCGTCTCCACAGGCTGGATTCAACTACGCTACAGTCAAATATGGCGTATCTCGCAGCGTGTCGTCCAGGCAAACCAGAAGCCCGGGCCGCCGACGCTGGTCGGCTGGCCCGGGCTCCGAGGACTGATACTGTCCGACTCCCCCTCTCCCGCGCAACAGTCCATGGTCTGATGGTTGCATGGGAGTGGAGTGGCGAACTCACAGGAATGCGTGCAAGATGACAGGGGGAGCCGGACTCAAGACCCTGACCTGACCGCCCGTCGCTCGTGAGATGCTGTCTACAGCTCAACACGCCACGAACAGGGGCGGTCGGATCGATCTCTCGCTAACCCCTCGACGGCTCGCTGTCCGAGGCTGGACCCTGGTTGCTCGACTGGGCCGGAGGAGCTGGCGGCGGCGGCGAGGACGGCTCGCGGTAGGCGACGCCGCCATGCTCGGAACGATCCCGCTGCTCCTGCTGCGCCCGCTCCTCGGATGGGCGGCGCGCCCCAGCGTAGCGCACCGACGCCGCGGCCGTGCCGACCTGGGTCGGGGCCGGGCGCTGCTCCTGCACCTCGGGCGTGGGAGCCGGCAGCGCCGGCGTCGGCAGATCGACGATCCGGCCGCTGGTCCGGCCAACCTCGGCGTCGACCCGCGCAACGATCTCCTCGACCTCTTCGCCGAGCAGCTCTTCCTTCTCCAGCAGCGCTTCCACGATGGCGTGGACGTGCGGCTTGTTCTTCTCGACCAGCTGCCGGGCCGACTGGAACTGCTGCTGCATCACCCGCTCGGCCTGCTGCCGCTCGTGGGGGGTCGGCTGCTCGTTCCAGAGCGTGAACAACTGGCCACCCATGCCGCAGCGGACGTACTGGAGCGCCCGATAGCTCGCGCCCGGCAGATCGCCGCCCATGCCGTTCGTCTCGGTGCCGAGGAAGACGATCTCCGCCGCCTTGCTGGCGAGGTAGATCTGGATGTCGATCAGCAGCTCTTCCTTGGTCGTGATGTGGATCTCTTCCTTCGCCTTGTCGAAGGCCACACCCTCCGCCCCACGCAGCTCGCCGTACTGCATCAGCGTCAGCCGATCCAGCCGCTTGCGGGTGTAGAGCCGCAGCATCGCGATGGCGTGCCCGGCCTCGTGGTAGGCGACGCGCCGCTTGTCCTCGAAGGTCCGCCCGGAGATCCGCTGGCGCAGGCCGTACTCGCGGGTCTCCATCGCGTGGCGGACATCGGCGTAGGTGATCGCGTCGCGGTTGTCGAAGTGCGCATGCACCACCGCCTCGTTGACCACGAACTTGATCTCGACCGGGCTGTAGCCCTGGCCCTCGGGCGTGATCATCTCGGTGGCGATTCGCTCGACCGGCAGGCCCGGCACGCTCTTGACCTTGGCGAGGTAGTAGTCGAGCACTTCGAGGCGGCCCTCGTAGCTCGGCCGCTCGACCTGGATCTTCCAGTCGAACCGCCCTGGCCGCAGCAGGGCCGGATCCAGCGTGTTGACGAGGTTCGTCGCGCCCATCGTGAAGACCGGTGGCATCTCAGCCTTCGCCGTCCGCCACCCGAACTTGCGGAGCAGCTTGGCCCGCCAGCCCTGGTCTGTCGGCGGGGGGTCCATCTGCATCAGCAGCTCGTTCAGCAGGCCCGAGCCGCCTCCCATCCCCATGAAACCGCCCATCATCGCGCCCGGCCCCTGGCCCGCGCGTGCCATACCGATGGCGTCGATCTCGTCCATGAAGATGATGCACGCGCCGTACTTCTTGGCCATCTTGCGGGCCTTGCTGTACAGCATCATCACCTTGATGTTGCCGATGCCCATGAACATGCTCTGGAAGCTGGGCGAGGACGCGTAGGCGAACGGGATGCCGGCCTCGCTGGCGATGCACTGCGCCAGGTACGACTTGCCCGTGCCAGGAGGGCCTGCCAGCAGCATGCCCCGGTGAACCTGGCCGCCCATCTCCTTGAAGCCCTTGACGCCGCGCAGCAGCGTCACGACGCGCTCGGCCAGCTCGATGATCTCAGGGTTGCCCTTGTAGTCCTTGAAGCCGACGCCCGTCTCGCCCGGCATGATCCAGTAGATGCGCGTCCGTCCCAGGAACCAGAACATCGCGACGAACTGGATGATGATGAAGAAGACGGCGAAGAAGAGCTGGAACAGGATGGTGAAGACAAACCCGAGGATCGGACCCCAGGTGTCGAGGTTCGGGAGGAAGACGAAGTAGAGGAAGCCGCCAATGGCTGCCAGGACGACGACGATGCGGAAGATCGCCCCGAGCTTTCCGAGAAAGCCGTCGATCCGCCGATCGAGCTCGTCGTACTCCTTCTCTACGAAGGGCGAGGTGGTGCGAGCCGCCATCTGTCGGGGCCTCCTTACTGAACCTTGGCGATCTTGCCAGATCGATCCAAGGTGAACACGTACCACATCGGCTCAGGCTCGGACCGGGGCTGCGGTCCGCGCGTCAGGACGGTGTAGAAGTGCATGCTGGTGCCATCGGGAAACGCCTGTCCGCCGATATAGGTGACTTGTTCCAGCTTGATGCCCGCTTGCTTCGCCTGATCCATCTGGTTCTGCATCGCCTGGAGGTTGATGCCCCGGCTGCGATACATGCCCTGGGCTTCTTCGTTGTACGCGTTCCAGACCAGGTCGGCGTTGAAGGTCTCGGTGCCGCGCATGTAGCTCTCGGTCGAGGTCGGCTGGCCGGCGCCGGGCAGGCGCATCGCCGCTGGCATCGACAGGCTGAACGAAGGCAGCCCCGTCTGGAGCAGGAGCAGCGACGCGCCGGCGAGCAATGCCACCAGCAGGATGCCAAAGCGAACCTTGCTGACGACAAGGCCCCGAATCAGACGATGCAGCAGCCGCTGGACGATACGTCCCATCATACCGTGGCTCCGAGACACGCCAGACGTAGATGATGCAGGCGCCCGTGCGGCCTGCGTTCACGTCTATCGAGTGCGCTCACCGGTCTACGATATCGCTCAGTGAGCCAGACGTGCCAGAGATAACTGCTGATAGTGCGTTTATGAAGGCGTCAGCGGATCTCTTTTCGGGCTGGCCTCGGCCGGGTCAGGGTGGCGCGGCGCGGACGCGCGCGAGGGACGAAGCGACACCCACGTCGCCCCGTCCCTCGCTGGTGGTCCCTGACTTCGCTCGCCGTGCGTCCTGGTGGTGTGCGTCCTGGCGGTCGAACGTCGTTCGCCTCGGCCGACGAGCTTTCGGACCGTATCCCCAGGCGCCTGCTGGGCGTGCCCTACCGCGCACTCCCGGCCAGGACGCCGTCTCGTGCTGCCGCGTCCTTCTTCAACTCGGGCATGACGTGCTTCGCGAACAGCTCCATCGAGCGCATCACCTTCTTGTGCTCGATCTCGCCGATGCGCATCCAGCTCATCCAGTGGTTCGTGTAGGCCCGGCCGTTGTACGCCCGAAGCTGCTCCAGCACCGTCTCGGGCGAGCCGAAGCACGCGCCCCACTCCCAGAGGTTGTCGGAGGCGGCCCGCGCGACGGCCTCAGGGTTGTCCGGGTACTGCTCGTAGCCGGACTGCGGCTTCGGGCGGCCGGGGGCGCCTGGCAGGAACGTCGACAGGCTCTTGTAGAACCACTCCGCGTTTGACCGGCCCTCCCGCTGGGCCTCCTCGTCAGTCGGGGCAACGTAGATCTTCACGGTCAGCGGCATGTCGATGTCGGCCATCGTCTTGCCGGTCTGCTCGAGCGCCTCGGCGTAGAGCCGCGTGCCTTCCTCGACCGTGCTCAGGGACACGAAGTTGAGCGAGCGGATGATCGGCTGAGCGATCCGGCCCGCCGCCTGGTACGAGCCTGGCGTCACGACCGTCCAGTACATCGGCGGGTGCGGCTGCTGGACCGGCTTCGGGAAGACCGAGACATCCTTGAACTGCCAGTACTTGCCCTCGTGGGAGAAGTTATCCTTGGTCCAGGCCTTCTTGATGATGTCGACGCTCTCGGCAAACATCTCGCGCGAGTTCGTCTGATCGATCTGGAACGTCTGGAACTCGGGAACCTGCCAGCCGCGCCCGGCCCCGATCATCAATCGTCCATCGCTGAGGACGTCGAGCAGGGCCGTGTCTTCGGCGATGCGGAGCGGGTGCTGAAACGGCAGCACGATGGCCGCGATGCCCAGCTTGATCCGGCTGGTGCGCTGGCTGACCGCCGCGACCAGCGGGATCGGGTTGCCCAGCAGGCCGGGCGTCGCGAAGTGGTGTTCGGGCACCCAGACGGAGTCGAAGCCCAGCTCCTCGGCGTACTGGATCTCCTCCAGCACTTCGCGGAACACCCGCTCCTGCGAGAGTTTGCTGAACTCGCTGAAGAGGAACATCAGTCCAACTTGCATAGCCCCATGCCCTTTCACAACCACGCGGTCACGAATACCGAGACCCCGGTCTTTCCGAGGATCTACCGTCGCCGCCAGGTGACCGGTCGCTGAAGTCAGGAGCTGGAACGCCATACGCTCGGGAAGCGACCGCTGCGCCGGTCGGCCGCCTACCGATCCTATGCCGTTGCCTATTGGGACGACTTCTGGGTCTGCGCCGCGCTGCGGACCCTGTCCTCAGCATCGAGAATCAATACCGCGGGCGCGAAGAGAACAACGCCGCGACCGTCGTACCGCGCCCCACGGGCGGGAATGAACTCGCTGTCACCGGGAGATCGTCAGAGATCGATCACAACCTACAGCGTTTTAGTACAGCGCTTTATGTGTCCGATGTCCCGTCCCGGCCGGGACACTCGCACCCCGAATCGCTATTCCTGATAGAAATAACATGATATCTGGGTCGAATTCGGCTAACGGTCGGGCTGGAGCGTGCCAATCATCGCCTCGATCTGGGCGAACTCGGCCTCGACATTCGCGCGGTCGGGTACCATGCCGCGCACCGTGATCGTGGACGCGCCCGGCTGGAGTGCGCCGACCAGCGCCTTCTCGTCGATGAGCATGGCGCCATCGGTGTGCGGCTGGATCGTGTACTGCATGAACATCAGGATCGCACCGGTCGCCGTCACCTCGGACTGCAGCACGGCGAGGTCGGGCGTCGTCGTCTTCTGCGACAGGACGAGGTCATCCGCCATCTCGCGCGGCGTGCGGGTGTCGTGCAGGAGGCCGACCAGCAGCGCAGACGTCTCATTGCCGAGGATGACCACGTCGCCGCGCTCGGGGTCGCTCCGCTCCTCCACGATCCGCCAGCCGTCGGGTGGGGCGAGCTTCAGGCCGAACTGCGGGCTGCGCCAGACGTTCGTCGCGTCCTGAGCCTGTGCCGCCGCGGGCGTGACGGTGATCAGCACAACGGCCAGAAGCACCACCACCAGCCGCCAGGCGAACTGGCCGGCGGCTGAAGAACGCCGGCGCCGATGCACGTGGTCCCCGGCTCGAATCGCCGCCTGCCAGGCTCGACTTCGCCGACGCATCGCTGCTCTTCCCTCGTACACGACCGAAAGCCGCGGCACCCGACCCTACTTCACAGAATGTGATGCACGAACCGGACCAGGATGGGCAATCGTTCTGGTGTTCCCTACGATGATAGACGTCGTTCCGAGCGCCCAAGTTCCCACTCGTGCGCGCCTTTCTGGTGCGCGGCCCTCCGAGTGACGCTGCGCTCTTGACACTCTTTTCCGGGACGTGTGATAGTCGCCCGCCGGCCCGCGATTCTGAGGACTGGTGCGTCTGGTGGCTCAGGTAGTTGACCACACGGCAGATACCCTCGACCGGTGTGGGCCACACAGGAGGGACAGTCCCGATGCGTCGGCGTGAGTTCCTGGTTCGGTTTGGCTCGCTTGCGGTCGCGGCTCCACTGATCGCGGTGTACGGTTCGGCTCCCCAGGGTGTGCAGGCAGCGTCGGCGGCTGGTTCGGCCCGGCAGGCCGTCCCGCTTGCTCAGCAGGGGGCGGCCGGCGAGGTGCGTCTCCCGTCGATTGAGCCCCCCACGCTTGATCCCGGCCTCGCCGAGGATTCCGCCTCCATCGACATCATCGCCCAGCTGTTCGATGGGTTGGTGGCCTACGATGCCTACGGTGGCGTCTCGGGCGTGGGGGCCGAGTCGTGGCAGATCTCCGGCGATGGCCTCACCTACACGTTCAAGCTGCGGCAGGGGCCGACGTGGTCGGATGGGAAGGCGGTCACGGCCGCTGACTACGCCTGGGCCTGGAAGCGAAACGTCAGCCCCGTCACGGCCTCGCCGTACGCGAACGCGCTCTTCCCCGTGAAGAACGCCCAGGCCATCAACGATGGGAACCTGGATCCCGAGCAGCTTGGCGTGCAGGCCCTGGACGACCGCACCCTGGTGGTCACGCTGGAGAAGCCGGCCAGCTACTTCCTGCGTCTGGCCTCGACCTGGACACTGTTCCCGCTGCGCCAGGACACCATCGAGGCGAACGGCGACGCCTGGACCGAGCCAGCCACGATCGTCACCAACGGGCCGTTCACACTCAAGGAGTGGGTCCACGAGACGCGCATCGTGCTGGAGCGCAACGAGCGGTACGTCGGGCAGAAGCCGCGCATTCAGCGCGCCGTCTTCCGGGCGTTCCCGGAGGATGGCAGCGAGCAGATGCTGGCCGCCTACGAGGCCGGCGAGATCGATACGACGGGCGCGGGCGTGCCGGCCGAGCTGCCGACGACCCAGATCGACCGCATCCTGGCCGATCCGGTTCTCTCCAGCCAGGTGATTCCGATCGAGCAGTCCGCCACGGCGTTCCTGGCGATCAATCACCGCCAGCCACACTTTCAGGATGCGCGCGTGCGGCAGGCGCTCGGGCTGGCGCTCGACCGCCGCCTGATCCTCGATGCCGTCCTGAAGCGGGCCGGCGAGCCGGCCTACGGGCTGCATCCCGATGGCATCATCGGCCGGCAGCCCGATCTCTGGCCGCACGACGATGTGGCGAAGGCCCAGCAACTGCTGGCCGACGCCGGCTATCCGGGCGGTCGTGGGTTCCCGACGATCACCTTCACCTACAACACGAGCGCCGAGTGGCGGATCTTCGCCGAGTACCTCCAGGCGCGCTGGCTGGACACGCTCGGCATCACCGTCAAGCTCGAATCGATGGAGTGGGCGACGTTCTTGCGCTTCCGCCGGGGAGACGAGTGGACGCAGCGCGGCGACCTGTTCCGTGGCTCCTGGTTCTCGGACTACGAGGATCCGAACAACTGGTACAACCTGCTCTGGGACTCGGCCAGCGACCCGACCTCTTTCAACGGCGGCTGGAAGAACGCCCAGTTCGACGCCCTGGTGCGGCAGGCGACTGGCGAGCAGGACGATGCCCGTCGTGCCGCGCAGTACCAGCAGGCCGACGCGATCATGGCGCAGGAGTATCCGCACATCCCGTTGTTCCACTACGAGATTCGCTCGCTGGTGAAGCCGTACCTGAAGGGGTACGACCCGGCGCGCGTGCTCGGCCTGACGCCGCTCCGCACGATGTCCCTCGACGCCCGGTAGGCCTCGATTCTGGTTCTCGAAGTCTTGATCGTGACTGTGGAAACCCTGTCGTGACCCGCTACGTCGTACGGCGGGTCCTGATCCTGCTGCCGGTCTGGCTGACCGTGTACACGCTGACGTTCACCCTCTACCACCTGACGCCCGGCGGCCCGTGGGATCGTGAGAAGCCGGTCCCACCCCAGGCCATCGCGCAGTTGAACCAGAAGTACGGGCTGGACCGGCCGCTCTGGCAGCAGTACCTGGACTATCTGGGCGGCGTCGTGACGCGCTTTGATTTCGGCCCGTCGTACTCGCGGGTCGCGCGGGGCGTCGGCGACATCATCCGCGAGCTCTTCCCTGTCTCATTGCGGATCGGAGCGCTGGCGATGAGCCTCGCCGTGTTGCTCGGAATCCCCCTGGGCGTCATGGCCGCCGTGCGCTACCAGTCCGTCGCCGACCGGGCCGCCCTGGTGATCTCGGTGCTCGGCGTCTCGCTGCCGTCGTTCGTGGTCGGCCCGATCCTGATCTGGGTCTTCGCGCTGCAGCTTGCGTGGCTTCCGCCCGGAGGGATCGACGGCTGGCAGCACCACATCTTGCCGGCCATCACGCTGAGCCTGTTCCCGATGTCGCTGCTGGCGCGGGCCACGCGCGCCTCGCTGATCGAGGTGCTGTCGGCAGACTACGTGCGGACGGCCCGCTCCAAGGGGCTCCGCGAGGGGCTGGTGGTGCGGCGGCACGCGCTCCGCAACGCGCTGATCCCGGTCATCACGATTGGCGGCATCCTGCTGGCCGAGGTGCTGGTCGGCTCGTTCTACGTCGAGACCGTCTTTGCCGTGCCGGGCATCGGTCGGCAGTTCGTGACCAGCGTCACCAGCCGCGACTATCCGCTGCTGATGGGCGTGACGCTCTTGATGACGACGGTCGTCGCCCTGGTCAATCTCGCCGTTGACCTGAGCTATGCGCTGCTGGACCCGAGGATTCGGTATGGCTGACCTGGCCCTTGCGCCGGCGGCCGGCTCGGCGCGGGGCGCAGGGGGCGTTCGCACGGTCCGGCCGTCAAGCCCGTGGCTGCTGGCGTGGCGGCAGCTTCGAGCCAGCAGGTTCGCGCTGTTCGGCCTGGGGCTGCTGGCGCTGCTGCTGCTGAGCGCGCTGCTTGCCGACCTGATCGCCCCGTACGCGCCGAGCGCCCAGAACGTGGCCCTGGCGCGGCGCGGCCCGTCGGCGGCGCACTGGCTCGGCAACGACGAGCTTGGCCGCGACCTGCTCACCCGCCTGATCTACGGTGGCCGCATCTCGCTCTCGGTTGCCATCGTGGCCCAGGTACTGATCCTGATGATCGGCGTGCCGGTCGGGGCCGCTGCCGGCTACTTCGGCGGCTGGATCGATACGGCCCTCTCGCGGGCCATCGACGTGCTCTACAGCTTCCCGGACCTGTTGCTCATCATCATCGTGGTGACCTCGTTGCGGGCCGGGCTGAAGGCCGATGCCGGCGGCCTTTTCGGGCTGCTCGGCGGCCTGGACGCGATGATGGCCGGGATGCTCGGCATCTTTCTCTCGCTGGCGCTGGTCTCCTGGCTGACGGTCGCACGGCTGGTGCGCGGCCAGGTTATCTCGCTCAAGCAGCGCGAGTTCATCGAGTCGGCGCGGGCGTCGGGCGCTTCGACGGGCCGCATCATCGCGCGGCACCTGCTGCCGAACGTCCTGCCGGCGATTGTGGTCGCCACGACGCTCGGCATCCCGCGCGTGATCCTGGTGGAGGCAGCGCTGTCGTTCATCGGCATCGGGGTGCAGCCGCCCACGCCGAGCTGGGGCGCGATGATCCTGTCCGGCGCGAACGCGGCGCGGGGCGGCAACCCGCACCTGATCCTCGGGCCGGCTGGCGCGCTGGCGCTCACGGTGCTGGCCTGCAACATCGTGGGCGACGCGCTGCTGGACGCCTTCGACCCGTGGATGCGCCGGGCGGGCCAGGGCGGCCGGTAGGCGCCGCCCGCCGTCATCCCGACCGAAGCGAGGCACGAGCGAAGCGGAGGGAGCTTCCCTGGACGAGCACGAGTGCAGTGATCGGGAAGATCCCGCGACTGCGGGGTGTAGGCCTTCCGGAGGGTCAGGCCGGGATGAACGCTCGTGGGTAGATCGCCACTTCCGGGATGATCACGTCGCGCCCGCGCGTGGACAGGAACAGGATCACCTCGGCCACTTCCTCCGCGCCGATCAACAGGTTCGGATCTTCGTCCGGGACGCTCCGGCGGCGCAGCGGCGTGAGGATCGGCCCAGGCAGCACCGTGGTCACGGCGATGCCCGTCTCCTTCAAGTCCTTCGCCACGGCGTCGCCAAAGCCCACGACGCCGTGCTTGGCCGCCGAGTAGGATGGCCGGGTCGCACTGCCGCGCTTGCCGGCTCCGGATGAGACGTTGATGATCTTGCCGAACCCCTGCGCCTTCATCGGCCCGACGACGGCCCGGGTGCAGAAGAATGTCCCGTTCAGGTTCGAGCCGATGATCGTGTTCCAGTCTGCCGTCTTGACCTGATCGATGGGCGCACGCACGTTGGTGCCGGCGTTGTTGACGAGGATATCCACCCGCCCGAACGCTTCGAGGGTCTTGGCGATCAGCGCTTCGGCCTGTTCCTCGACGCTCACGTCCGTCGTGATGGCCAGCGCCTTGCCGCCAGCCGCCGTGATCTCCTGAACCACTGAGTCGAGGTCCGAGGTCGTGCGCGCCGCCACGACGACGGCCGCGCCTTCTTTCGCCAGCAGGATGGCCGTGGAGCGCCCGATACCGGTGCCGGCGCCCGTGATCACGGCCACGCGACCTTTAAGCTGCATTGCTTTCCTCCCAGGGTGAGGTCCGCTGGGAGGCTACCATGCCACCGGCTCGCCGTTCGACCGCGCCGCCCGCGCGCTGATGGCAGGCCCGACTCGACTATCCGGCGCGGTCTGTCTACACTCTACTGCCCGCGCGATCCGAACCGCCGTCGCCTGCCCGGCCGACGCGGCTTCGGCGCAACGGTGAAGGACCGCCGGCGCCACGGCGCCGGGCTGAGGATCTGGAGGCCAGGGGTGTCCATCACACGCGAGCAGTTCTTCACGCTGATGGCGTCGTTTGCCAGCAGCGTCACGGTGATCACCAGCAGGGGGCCGGATGATGTCGTGCGGGGCCTCACGGCCAGCGCGTTCAGCTCGGTGTCGCTGGAGCCACGGCTCTGCCTGATCAGTATCGACAACCGCTCGGAGTCCATCGGGGCGATCGCCGAGGCCGGCACGTTCGCCGTGAATATCCTGGCCAGTGACCAGGAGGAGATCTCGCGGCGGTTCGCCAGCAAGATCCCGGACAAGTTCGAGGGCGTCGCCTACCGCCTCGGCCCGGAGAGTGGCGCACCGCTTCTCGACGGCGTCCTGGCCTGGATCGAGTGCAAGGTGCACCAGGTGGTGGACGGCGGCGACCACACCATCTTCATCGGCGAGATCCTCGACGGCACCGCGAACGAGGGCGCGCCGCTCACCTATTTCCGGGGGCAGTACCGCCAGCTTGCCTAGCTCGCGGCGGCTGCTCTCGCCACACTGACACTGTTCTCGCCCTGGAGGGAGGGCTTCATGCCGACGTTGCCCGCGGATATGGCCTGCGCGATGTGGCGCGGGGTTGACGACATGCGTCTTGAACGGCAGCCGGTGCCGCTGCCGCGGGGGCGCGACGTGCTGATCCGGGTGGCGGCCTGTGGCATCTGCGCCACCGACCTGCACCTGCTGGACGGATCGATCCCGCTCTACAAGCCGCCGCGAATCCTCGGCCACGAGATGTCTGGGACGGTCGTGGCGGTCGGGCCAGACGTCACGTCAGTCGAGGTCGGCGCGTCTGTCGCCATCGACCCGAACATCCCATGCGGCGCCTGCTTCTACTGCCATGAAGCGCTGCCGTACATGTGTGCGAAGCGGACGTCGTTGATCGGCGGGTTTGCCGAGTACCTGCGCGTGCCCGAGATGACAGCCTTCACGCTGCCGGACGGCGTGCCGGTGGAGTACGGCGCGATTGCCGAGCCGCTCTCCTGCTGCCTGCGGGCCTCGGAGCGGGCCGGCCTGCGTGCGGGCGGCACGGTCGCCATCGTCGGCTCAGGGACCATCGGTCTGCTGCTGGTGCAACTGGCGAAGCGATCCGGCGCATCCCTGGTGGCCGTCTCCGAGCCGGACGCCGAGCGGCGGGCGCTGGCGTTGCAGCTTGGGGCCGATCTCGCCATCGACCCGATGGCCGAGGATCCCCGTGAGCGGCTGCTCGCGGCGACGCACGGGGTTGGCGTGGACGTGGCCTTTGAGGCGGTGGGCGCGGTCGTCACGGCGCAGACGGCGATCTCGCTGCCGAGGCGCAGCGGGACGGTCGTGCTGGTGGGCGTGCCGCCGGCAACCGCCGAGCTGACGCTCAAGTCGTACGAGCTCTTCGAGCGCGAGTTGACGATCCGTACGTCGTTCATCCGCGCCCAGGAGTTCCGTCGGGCCGTCGAGCTGCTGGCGATCCTGGATGTCGAGCCGCTGCTCGGGACGCGGTTCCCGCTGCCGCGGGTCCATGACGCTTTCTCGGCCGCCAGCAATCGGCGCGGGGTGAAGACCCTCGTCACGCCGTAGGAATGCAGTCGGGCCGTCGCCAACGTGTGCGCTGGCGACGGCCCGATCTGGTACGAGAATGCTGATGCTGCGCGCCGTTCGGCGCGATGCTGCCAGCAAGATGTTGGCGCGGAAGGCGCAGACGTACTCACCGAGATTGTCAAGACTATCCTGACAGGATCACGGCGAGAGGCGCGCGTCTTCGGCGTCAGGCACGCGCTGATGTGCTACGAACCCTCGACACCGGCCTTGCGCGGGCGGCGTCGCTTCTGGCCTCCTTCGCCATCGGCAAGCCAGGCGATGATCGTGCCATCGGTTGACTCACCATAAGAGATCGGCCGGCCAACTTCCTTGCCTGCACGAGCGAGATTCAGCTTCAACTTGCGAAGAGACTCACCGCGCTCGGGCGCAAGTTCGATGGCCTTATCGGCAGACAGGTTCAGGATAGCCTGCCGGAATGGCTCCCGCTCCTGATACCCCTTGGTCCGCTGCTTAACCCGCTGCTTTGCGGAAACATCAACTTCACGAAACTGCGGCATGTTGTAACACCTGAGGAAAGGCTCGCAGAAATCATACGTCGGAGCGTACGCCAGTGTGCAAGGCTGAAACGGTGGGAATTTGGCAGAAACATCACGGCATGATGCGTGCAATGTGTCAGGAGTCTGCGCCGATATTCCTGGAACATGCACATCCGGTGCCGTAGAGGGCCGGCGGTCCTGTCTGCATTTCATGAGGATTTCGCAAGCTGCGCGCAGAATTGCGTGGCTCTTGCCTGCGCTGTTGCGTGCGAGCCTCGCGGTGAAGATGGTTCCATCGTTCTCCACATAGTTTGCACAGTGGACGTCGACGTCCTGCGAGGGTGGGCTGCGCGGCTGCTGCCTGGATCCGCGCCACCCGCCGACAATCCACACGGCTTCGCGCGGCCGGTCGCCCGTTGTCGTGGGGCAGATCGGCGCGGTGGCCTGGGCCCTCGGCGTCAGATAGCATCATGCTGGCTGGTTGACTGCTGGCCCCGGGGAGGATGATCTCTCAATGTACACCTATGCACGCACCATTCCGACCACCGTGCAGACCGATGTGCTGGTCTGCGGTGGTGGCCTTGCCGGCATTGGCGCGGCGGTGGCGGCTGCACGCAGCGGCGCGCGAACGCTGCTCGTCGAGCGCATGGGATTCTCAGGCGGATTCTTTACAGCAGTGATCGGGTCGGCATTTGATGGCCTGATCGATACGCGATCCGGTCGCCCGGTTGTTGGCGGCGTGGTCTTTGAGATGCTTGACAGAATGGGCATCCTGAAGGGGCGTGATCCACGCACAAGCTGCTTCACCTACAACGGCGAGATCAGTCAGGTTGCTGAGCATCCGGACTGGATCACGCCCACCACGGAGCCAGAACGCTTCAAGAGGGCGGCAGACGAGATCCTGCTGGATGCCGGCGTCCAGGTGCTCTACCACACCCAGGTGGCGGACGCCGTCACGCGGGACGGACAGATCGAGGCGGTCATCGTCAGCAACAAGGCCGGGCTGGTGGCGATCCAGCCGAAGGTGGTCGTCGACTGCACTGGCGACGCCGACGTGGCGGCCTGGGCTGGCGCGCCTTACGAGGTGAACGACCCGATCCAGCCGATGAGCCTGCATTTTCGGGTCATCGACGTCCATGCGCCGGCCGACATGGCCCTGCGCGACCGTTGCACGGAGCTGTTCCAGCGCGCGCACGCCGAGGGCAAGCTCGGATCGTTCGGCGGGCCGTGGCCGGCCCGCTTCATGGCGCACGACCTGTACTTCAACGCGACACGCGTCCCGGGCAACATGACCGACCCGGCCGACTGGACGCGGGCGGAGATCCAGGGACGCAAGGACGCCTGGACGATGTTCCACTTGCTGAAGGAGAACCTGCCCGAGTTCCGGGACGCCTACATGATGGCGACCGGGCCGACTGCCGGCGCGCGGGAGTCGCGGCGGATCGTCGGGCTGGCGATGCTCACGGAGCAGGATGTCTGGGCCGGCCGGCGCCGGGACGATGCCGTCGTGCTTGGCGGCGGCAAGCTCGACCGGCACGGAAACGCGGCGGCGACGCAGCACACCGAGCATCTGGTGCCGCCCTACGATATCTCGTACGGGACGCTGGTGCCTCAGGGCGTCGGCAACCTGCTGGTGGCCGGCCGCTGCCACTCCGCGACGTCCGCCGCGCTGGCGTCCAGCCGCCTGACGGCCACGGCGATGGGCATGGGTCAGGCGGCCGGCATCGCGGCGGCGCTGGCCGTCGAATCGGGCAGACGTGTGCCGGAGGTGGACGTGCCAGCCCTCCAATCGCGAATCGTCGGTCAGGGAGGCATTCTCGAAGTGCCGGCCGTGCCAGCCGCCGTCTAGCCTCTGGTTCCCGTCACGGACTGCCGCCTGTGTGACGGGAATATCGTTCAACGTTGGACCGTTTTCTCCGGCACAGACGATGCATCGCCGAAGCGTGCATCTGCTGTAGCACGTTGCTGTACTCGTTCGATCGTGTGACAGAGGGAGACCGTCTCGCATGCCAAAGGCTGATCGTATCTCCGCCGGTGGCGTCAAGCTGCTCAAGGAGCCACAGCTCGCCCATTTCGTCACCTTGATGGCTGACGGATCGCCGCAGACCACCCCGGTCTGGATTGACGTCGAGGATGACGGCGCGACGATCTACGTCAACACCGCCGAGGGCCGGGTGAAGACGAAGAACGTCGCCAACGACAACCGCGTCGCGGTGAGCGTGGCAGACAGCGCCAACGCCTGGCGCTTCGTCGTGGTGCGGGGCACCATCGTCGAGCGGCGGCACGAGGGCGCGGACGACCAGATCGACCGGCTGGCGTTCAAGTATCTCGGCAAGGAGAAGTACCCGTTCCGCCGCGAGGGCGAGCAGCGGGTGACGCTGGTGATCAAGCCGCACCACGTGATCGAGATGGGCACGGAGTAGGCTCCGGCCAGTAGGCAGTCGGCCCCTCTCCCGCGCACAGGGAGAGGGGTCGGGGGTGAGGGCCTTCCTCGGGGTGAGGGCCTCTCCTCCTCCAGGGCGATTGCAGGTTGGGTGCGTCGTGCAGCGTCGTCGGGGCTTGAAAGCGCCGACTGCGCGTTTCATGGCGTTGCGGGAACACCAACGAACATGCGATCGCCCTGTTTCCTCCTCTCGCCCTCGCTGTGCGCCGCCGTGACCGCCCGGCTACCATGCCCTCGTCTCACAGGAGGGCATCACCGGTGAAGCTGTTGCTGACGACGCGCATGGGCGACCCATATTTCGGCTTGCTCGACGACCTGACCGACGTTTGCAAGGTCTGGGCTTCCACGCCCGACGAGATCGTGCGCGAGATCGCCGATGCGGACGTGGTCTACGGCTGGCCGACGCTCGAGCAGTTCCAGGCCGCGAAGCAGCTCAGGTGGATTCAGATTCCCAGCGCCGGCGTCGAGATGGTCTGCTCGATCCCCGAGATCGTCGAGAGCGACGTGATCGTCACCAATGCGCGCGGCGCGCACGCTCGCGCGATCGCCGAGCACACGTTTGCGATGCTGCTGGCGTTTACTCGCGGGTTGCATCGCTTCGAGCAGGATAAGGCCGCCCGCCGCTGGTCCCGTGAGGCCGCCATCCCGGACGTGCTGGAGATCGCCGGCTGGACGATCGGCATCGTCGGGTACGGGCAGATCGGGCAGCAGGTGGCGCGGCGGGCCATCGGCTTCGAGATGAACGTGCTGGCTGCCGATGTCAACCCGATGCCGGACGCTCCGCACAGCGTCGAGGTCTGGGGACTGGACCGCTTGCCCGATCTCTTCGAGCAGGCCGATGTGGTCGTGATCGCCGCGCCGTTCACCCCTGAGACCCGCCACATGATCGGGGCCGACCTGCTCAATCGGATGAAACCGACGGCCTACTTCCTGGTGGAGTCACGCGGGGGTATCCTGGACGAGCCGGCCCTGGTCGACGTGCTCAAGAAGGGCAAGATCGCGGGGGCCGGCCTGGACGTCTTCGAGACCGAGCCGCTGCCGGCCGACAGCGAGCTGTGGGATGTCCCGAACCTGATCGTGACGCCGCATCTCGCCGGAGCGTCCACCCAGAAGGACCGGCGGTGCGTGGAGATCCTCCACGAGAACATCCTGAGGATGCAGCGCGGCGAGCCGCTGGTCAACCTGGTGGACAAGCGCAAGGGATACTGATCTCGGGTCTCGGGTCTCGGGTCTCGGGTCTCGGGTCTCGGGTCTCGGGTCTCGGGTCTCGGGTCTCGGGTCTCGGGTCTCGGGTCTCGGGTCTCGGGTTTCGGGTTTCGGGTTTCGGGTTTCGGGTTTCGGGGGTACGGCATGGCGTCCACGCCGCGTGAACTGATCGTCTCCGCCGCCCGCGGCGACCAGCCGCTGGATCTGGTGGTTCGCAATGTCGATCTGGTGAACGTCTTCACTGCCGAGGTCTACCGCGCTGACCTCGGCATCAAGGGCGACCGCTACGCCGCCGTCGCCCGCTACGAGGATGGCCGCCCCCAGTTCGAGCTGCAGGGCTTCTGCGAGATCGACGGCACGGACAAGGTCGCCATGCCCGGCTTCGTGGACTCCCACGTCCACGTCGAGAGCATGATGGTCCCGCCGGACCAGTTCGCGAAGGCGGTATTGCGGAACGGCACCACCGCCGCCACGATCGACCCGCACGAGATCGCCAACGTGCTCGGCGTGGACGGCGTCCGCTACATGGTCGAGGCGAGCCAGGGCCTGCCCGTCCGCATCTGGACGACCGTCCCATCGTGCGTGCCGCCGGTCCCTGGGTTGGAGACCAGCGGCGCGGAGTTCGGGCCTGAAGAGGTCGATCTGCTGCTGCAACTGCCCGGCGTCGTCGGGATCGCCGAGGTGATGGACTATCCGGGCGTCATCAACCACCACGCGCGGATGGCCGGTATCGTCCAGGTCGGGCTGAATCGCGGCGTCGTCAACGAGGGCCATGCACCCCGAGTCAGCGGGCGCTGGCTCCAGGCCTATCTCGCGGCCGGCGTCAACTCGGATCACGAGTCGCGCTGGTGGGAGGAGATCCTCGAAAAGCTGCGGGCGGGGATGGTCATCCACATCCGCGACTCCAGTTTCGGGCACTACGTCGGCGAGGCCGCGCGCGCCTGGGAGCAGGTGCCGCACGCCATCAACCTGACGATGTGTACGGACGACATCGAGCCGGACGATGTGCTGAAGCGCGGCCACATGAACCGCGTCGTGCGGCTGGCTATCGAGGCCGGCATTCCCGCGCCGCTCGCCGTCCGCTACGCCACCCTGAATGGTGCGCTCCGGTACCGCTCCTACGATCTCGGGGCCATCGGCGCGGGCTACCTTGCCGACCTCGTCCTGGTCGATTCCCTGGAGACGATGCAGGTGCGCGAGGTCTACGTTGAAGGGCGGCACGTCGTCTCAGATGGCGAGGTGATCGTGCCCATCGCGAGTACAGTGGCCCCGCCGATGCAGAACACGATGCGCCTGCCCGAGCTGACCGAGACCAGCTTCCAGATCCGCGCCCCGATCCACCAGGGCGAGATCGAGATGACGACCGTCGAGTTTGGCGAGCGCGGCATGACCGTGGCTGGCCGGCTGCGCGCCAGCGTGCGCGATGGCGTGGTCGGGCCGTTGCCGCCAGACTACTGCTACATCTCGGTGACGGGCCGGCACGGGCAGGGTCGGCCGCCGTTCGTGGGCGTGCTCAAGGGGTTGGGATTGCGCTCCGGCGCGCACGGCACCACGGTTGCCCACGACAGCCACAATCTGGTCATCGCCGGGACCAGCGCCGCCGACATGCTGCTGGTGGCGCGGACGCTGGCGCAGCAGGGAGGCGGCTTCTGCCTCGCCAAGGATGGCGCCGTCCTGGCGACGGTGCCGCTGCCGCTGGCCGGCCTGATGACGCCCGAGCCGGTCGAGCTGGTCGGGCCGCGCGTGGACTTCTACAACCAGCAGGCAACTGCACTGGGCATCAACCCCGGCGCCCGCTCCCCGATCCTCTCGCTGGCCGGAATGGCGCTGGTGGTGATCCCCGAAGTCAAGATCAGCGATCTGGGCCTCGTCCACGTCACCAGCCAGCAACTGCTGCCGCTCTTCCCGGCCGCCTGACCTCTGCCAGCGTTCGCAGTCTGTCGCGCCGAGCGCCCGCGAGCCGGCATCATTGGCCGTGTGTGGCAGGGGACTCGATGAGCGCGACGCCGGCGCGCCCGCGCAAGACCCTCAGCGGCCGGTCGGAGATCGACGCCGCGACTCGGGCGTTTCGGCTGGCACTCGTGGCGCCGCTGTTGGTGGCGGCCTCCGTCGCCGTCCTCTACTTCCTGGCCCAGCCGCACTGGCTGGCCGATCCTGACGCCCAGGACTACGCCCAGCTTGGCCGCCGGCTGGCGACGGGGCACGGTCCCGCCACCTCCTACCTCCCCTGGAACGGCGTCGCCTACCTGACTGCGCGCGGCCAGTCGCTGGACGGCGCGGCCTCCTGGCCGAACATCGTCCGGTTTCCGCTGACGCCCCTGCTGATGGGCGGCAGCTTCCTCCTGTTCGGCCAGAACGACGAGGCCGTGCATCTGCCGGCGACGCTGGCCTTCGTGCTGACAGCCGGCGTGGGCGCGCTGCTGGCGGCGCGGGTCTACGGAGCCTGGGCCGGGCTGGTGGCCGGCCTGACGCTGGCGTGGCTCCCGCTCCTGGTGAACTACAGCCTGACCGGCCTGACCGAGCCGCTGCTCGGTGTGCTGATCCTGGGCGTGCTGGCGTGCGTCGTCGGGCGGCCCTCGGAGCGTCGGCTCGTGTTCGGCGGCGTGCTGCTCGGGCTGGCGGTCCTCAACCGCTACGATACGCTGCTGCTCGGCGCTGCTGTGGGGCTGCTCTGGCTGCTGCCCCGGCCGGACCGCTGGCGTGCGTTGCTGTGCTTCTTCGGGCCGGCCCTGGTGCTGGTGCTGCCGTGGGCCAGCTACTTGAGCGTGGTGGCCGGGTCGCCATCGTTCAATCTGCAGCCGGCTTCGATTGCCGCGCAGGCCAGCGGACGGGCGGACGGACTCGGCTGGTACTTGCCGGAGTACGTTGCGCCCGGCGAGCCGTGGACCCGCGATCCCGCCCGTATGGCACGGCTGGCCTGGGAGGAGCTGGCCGCCACGCCCAACCATCTCCGCAAGCTGGTCGGCTGGGCGTGGCTGCTGGCAGGTGGCATGGGCTGCCTGTTGGCCGCCGGGCGAGCCGCCTGGAACGCCTTCGGCAGGCGGGCGGCGGGCGCAGAGGCGGGCGAGACAGCGGCGCGGCCAGTCGGGCGGCCAGCCTGGCTCGACGACCGCCTCCTGCTGGCCGTGTTCCTGCTGGCGGCCATCCTGCTGCGCGGTCTGCTCGCCTCGCTGCTCGGCCTGAACCTGCAGCGCCACTACGTGCCGCTGGTCCCGCTGCTGGTGGTCCTGGTGGCCGGCGAGGGAGACGCCGCGTTGCGGGCCATCGCCGGCCGCCTTGCGCGGCAGGGACCTGCCGCCACCGGATTGCTGTTGGTGCCGGGGCGGGCGCTGCTGGCGGCTGTCCTGATCCTGCCGGGCCTCTGGACGATCCTGCCGTTTCTGGTCCCGCCGTCTTCGCCGCCGGGGCCGCCGACGCGGACCGGGGAGATCGAGACGCGCCCTGAGAACTTGCTGCGGCTGGCCGAGCTGGTTCCGAACGACGCGGTTGTCGCCTCGAACGTGCCGTGGAGCGTCGCCCTGTACGCCGACCGCCGGGCCGTCCCGCTGCCGCCATCCGTCGACGACACGGCCGAGCTTGAGGCGCGCTTTCGCCTGCCTATCGACGCCATCTACGTGGCCGGGCAGGTCAGCGTTGCCGACGCGCCGCGCTCCTGGCGCACCTGGGAGGACCGTCGGCGGAGTGGCTTGCCGCCGCCGGGCTACGTCCTGGCCGAGTCGTTCCAGAACGGCGGCCGGCTGTTTGTCCGCGAGCGCTGACACTGCCGTCGGCGAGCGCCTGCCGCACGCAGTCAGGTGTTGGCAGAGGCGGGCCGTAGCGTCGGGTCGACTGCACGGGACGCCCAGTCATCCTGAACGCAGTGAAGGATCTCACCCGCTGACCGTCATCCGTCGCGCCAGCGCGTGAGGTCCTTCACTGCGGTCAGGATGACAGGGGTAGATGCGCTCGGTGCGGTACATCCGGAGCCTGCCGCCTCCTGACGGCAGACATTGTCCGGCGCCAGGCGGCGTCGGCCGTCCAGCCGACGCCCACGCCGCCCACGACAAGCCCGAGCGTGGCGGTCGGCACGAAGTAGTGATCCAGCACGTAGCCCAGGCCGAGCGAGACGGCGGCGAAGAACCCGAGCGCCCAGAGCAGCAGCAGGCTCTCCGCGCCCGGTCGCCAGCGGACGCCCTTCCAGACGAGCCACAGCAGCCCAACAACTGCCAGCAGCGCTTCGAGCGGCCGGCGCAGGGTCGAATCGCCCCAGGTGTCCTCGAACAGGCTGAACTTGATCACCCGCTGCACACGCTGTCCGAGCTCGGGGACCGCCCGTGATGGGTCGATCTCGGCCTGCTGGGCCATCTCCTGCTGACGGTTCTGGAACAGCAGCAGCGTGCGGCCAACCGGGTCGCGGTAGAGGAACGGATTCGTGAGGACGAAGACGGCGTAGACCAGCGCGATGGTGGCGAGCGCCCAGGCCAGCGGTCGCCACCAGACAGGCTGTAGCGAGCCAGAGGCGGCCGGCGCTGCCGCATCAGGGTGTGGATCGCTGCCGGTGGCCAGCAGCCGTGCGCGCACCAGCGGCCCGAACGTCGCCCATGCGCCCCAGGCCACGACGCCGACGATGGCGACGATCGCGGTCAGCTTCGAGGCGAACGCCAGCCCAAGCAGACTGCCGACGGCCAGCGCAGACCGCCAGCCCAGCGCGCGGGCGCGGTCGGGCCGGCGGAGCATCAGGACGGCCGCCAGCAGCGTCGCGAGCAGGAACACGATGAACGGCGGCTCGCCCATCGCGCGCACAAGGTGCAGCTTGAGGTACGGACTGCCCATGAACAGCAGCGCTGCCGTCGCGCCGCCGACTGGCCCGGCCAGCGCCCGCACGACGCCGTACACCAGCAGCGCCGACAGGGCCGCCAGCCCACGCATCGGCAGGCGGACCTCGGTCAATGTGCCCTGGTCGGGCGCTTTGCCCGCTTCGACGTTGCTGAACCATTTGCGGCGGTGGTCGTAGTTTGGGTCCAGGTGCTCGAACGGCAGGCCGCGCGCCCAGAGCCAGCCGCCCATGATGTAGCGCGGGATCATCGGTTGGGTGCGCGTCCAGTAGCTGTCAGGCCAGGACTCGATAGAGACATCGTGGCGAACGAACAGCACGAGGAAGAAGCGGGCCGTGCCGACCCAGTTGGCCTCGTCGCCGGCCTGCTTCGACGGGAACGTTCCAAAGTTCCACAGCGCAGCCGCCGCCAGCGCGACGACGAGCACCGCCTCCGCGACCAGTGACCATTGACTTCGGGGCTGCCGGCCTGCGCTGATGCCCGCCTCCCAGATGACAGACGTGTGACGCGAGGATGAACGGCGGAAGACTGGCGGAAGAATACTGCCCCCGCGCCGTCCTCACCAAACGCGGCGCCCGCCATGCACGTGCATCTCGGTTCCTCGGTATCATGACGGTGCGGACGGACCGCTGCGCTCGCTGCCACGTTCTCGCCAGGAGGGCCTGTGGATATCCTGGTCGTCGACGACGATCGCGACATCGCCGACATCATCGGCTACAGCCTGCGGAAGGAAGGCCACCGCGCCATCCTGGCGCACTCCGGCGAGGAGGCGCTGGCGCTGGTGGAGCGGGCGCAGCCGGACCTCGTCGTCCTCGACGTGATGCTGCCCGGTCTCAGCGGCTTCGACGTCTGCCGGAAGCTGCGCGAGCGCGGCCCGATCCCGGTGATCCTGCTGACCGCCCGTGGCGAGGAGGCCGACCGTGTCTGGGGCCTCGACCTCGGCGCGGACGACTACATCGCCAAGCCGTTCAGCCACCGCGAGCTGATGGCCCGCATCCGGGCCGTCGCCCGGCGGAGCGCCGCCGCCCAGACGCCCAATCAGGGCAGCGTGGCCGTTGGCGAACTGGAGATCGACTTCGGCGGCCACGAAGTGACCATGCGCGGCGCGTCCGTTGACCTCACGCCGAAGGAGTACGAGATCCTGCACTGTCTGGCGCTCAACGCCGGCCGGGTGGTCCCCCACGAGCGCGTCCTGGCCTTTGCCTGGGGCAGCAGCGCCCTGGACAGCGACGTTGACCAGTTGAAGGTGCACGTCCGTCACCTGCGCGAAAAGCTGGAGCGCAACCCGAGCGCACCCGAGTACCTCACCACGTTGCGCGGTGTCGGGTACAAGCTGGCGGCTCCGCGCGAGGCGTTCGCGGACGGATCCGTCTCCTGACCGGCCTCGCCACGGCCCGGTCGGCCTTTACAGGTTCCTAACAAACTGCACTCGATGTGCCGTCCGACTCGGATGAGCAGCTAGTGGCTCGTCAGTCGTGAAACACAGGGTAGAGATGATCGAGTGTGATGCGGGCGTCCTCGGTCGTGAAGCGCCAGTCGATGGTCTTAGTGGTGGCGTTGCGCTCGGCGACCCAGGCTGCGACCTCCTGCTCAAGGGTCTCACGGTCTGGCAGACGGCGGTCGAGGCATTGACCGGCGAGAATGCCCAGTTCGATCTCACTGAGCCCAAGATGATCCGCGTCCTGAGCGGAACCGTGGCCTGGACGGCGGCAAGGCCGACGGTGGTGCGGTGAACGACCTCGGAATGCCGTGTGCGAGGGAACCGCACGCACGGTGTGCGCCGTGAGGCGCTTCGTTGCATCCCTGATGCAGTTAGGAGGAACTTGGAGGAGCGTTCCTGGGTCGCCTGGCTAACCTGGACGCGAAAGCGCGAGGGGACCAGAGCATGCCAGGGAAGCGGTGGTCGTCTGGAGGCGTCCAGGGTGACGTGCCGCGAGACCCGCGCGATATGGCCAAGGCTGGACTGCTTGAAGCCCAATGTCCAGCGGTGAGAGTGCGCACCCATCGGAACGACGCCTGAAACCGATGCCGCGTCGTGCCCCGGCATGAACCGTGAGGCCGGGGCAACCTCCAGGACGCGGAGCGCCGCCCAGCGAGGGCGGTCAAGGAGATGAGTGGGCGGCCTACGTCGCGCTCGAGACGTGCAACGGAGACGTACCGCGGGATCGCCTACGGGGCGCGAGCCCTACGGCGACGGAGTGCCAATAGTAGTCGCAGGCGTGACGACCTGTCAGGGAGGCCGGGAAAGCCGGGCCACAGGGTGAAGGGGCACAGGTGATCGGGAGGTCCAGCGATGGGAAGCCTGCGGAATGCAGAGTGCTGAAACGGTGCTGGACGTCATCCGCAAACGCGGTGAGCGACGACTGCCGATCGAACGGCTGTATCGGCAACTGTTCAAACCGCAGCTGTATCTGCTGGCCTACGGGCGCATCTACGCCAATCATGGTGCGATGACGCCCGGGGTCACCAACGAGACCGTGGACGGCATGTCCCTGGAGAAGATCGGGGCGACTATCGACGCGCTGCGCGCCGAGCGCTACCGATGGTCTCCGGTCAAGCGGGTGCAGATCCCGAAGAAGAACGGGAAGCTGCGCCCGCTGGGCCTGCCGACCTGGTCGGACAAACTGGTCGCCGAAGTGGTCCGCCTGCTGCTGGAGGCGTACTACGACGTCCAATCCTCCGACCGCTCCCATAGGTTCCGTCCCGGCCGGGGTTGCCACACCGCCCTGGAAGAGGTGGTGCGGGTCTGGAAGGGAACACGCTGGTTCATCAAGGGGGACATCTCCGACTGCTTCGGCAGTTTGGATCATCAGATCCTGGTGTCGATCCTGGCGGAGAAGATCCACGATGGCCGATTCCCGCGGCTGATCAGCCGGATGCTCAAGGCTGGCTACCTGGAGGACTGGCGCTGGCATGCCACGCTGAGCGGAGCGCCGCAAGGCGGGGTGGCCAGCCCAATCCTTTCCAACGTCTACCTTGACCGACTCGATACGTTCGTTGAGCAGTCCGTGCTGCCGGAGTACAACCACGGCCGCCTGAGGCGGCAGAATCCGGCGTACCAAGCCACCGAGTACGCGATCCAACGGGCCAAGCGGCGCGGCGACCGGGATGCGGTGCGGGCGTTGCGGCGTCAGCGTCGCACCCTGCCAAGCCAGGACCCGAATGATCTGGACTACCGACGGCTTCGGTACGTACGATATGCCGACGATTGGCTGCTGGGGTTCGCAGGGCCGAAGCACGAAGCCGAGACGATCAGGTCGACGATCCGGGACTTCCTGCGCGACGAGCTCAAGCTGGAGCTGTCGGCATCCAAGACGCTGATCACCCACGCCGCCAGCCGGGCGGCGCACTTCGTCGGCTACGAGATCAAGACCCAACACGCCGACGACAAGCTCGACCAGCGGGGTCAGCGCTCGGTCAACGGCGCGATCGGTCTGTTCGTGCCCAAGCCCGTGATCCGACAACGCTGCGCGCTCTATCTGAGCGAGGGCAAACCGGCCCAACGCGGCCTGCTGATCAACGACGAGGACGTCACCATCGTCGCGAAGTATCAGGCCGAGTACCGGGGCATCGTCCAGTACTACCTGCTCGCCCAGGACGTCTTCCGCCTGGGCCGGCTCCGCTGGGTCATGGAGACGTCCACGCTAAAGACCCTGGCCGGGAAGCACCGCAGCACGGCCACGAAGATGGCTCGAAAGTACAAGACGACGATCGAGACACCGGATGGGCCGCGCACGTGCTTCCAGGTCACTGTCGACCGCGATGGGGGCAGGAAGCCACTGGTCGCCCGCTTCGGTGGGATCCCGCTCAAGCGACAGCGCACGACCATTCTCACCGACCAGAAGCCGGTTCTCGCCAGCGCTCGGCGCAACGAGGTGATCCACCGACTCGTCGCCGAGGACTGCGAGATCTGCGACGCCCGGACGAACCTCGAGGCTCATCACATCCGCAAGCTCGCCGACCTCAACCGGCCTGGTCGACGTGAGAAACCCGCCTGGATGCATCTCATGGCCATGCGACGGCGCAAGACCCTCGTGGTCTGCCGTCCTTGCCACGAGGACATCCATGCCGGTCGAGCCACCGCGCCCGTTCGGACGTGATCACTGGAGAGCAGGATGCCGGGAAACTGACCTGCCCTGTTCGGGAAGGGGCCGACGGAAAAGGCCCGGGTGACCGTGACCTCGCCGGCGGCCTACTTCACCTGACGAGGGGGGCTGGAAACGGGGCATGGCCGTTGCAGGACTGCAAGCATCTGGAAGGGTCACACGCTGCAGCACCCCACTACCGCGCCAGTCCTTCACTCTACTCCCAGCGCGTGCATCATGCGGTCAGATCGGCAGATGTTGCTGTACACTCTTAGACAGTACGGCATCATCGCCGCATTGATCTAGCCGGAGGGATCACCACGGTATGACGCTAGCGCCTGATCTACCGGCTGGGACAGGACGGCCGGCCTCGATGTTGCGCCCGCGAAATCGTATCTCAACGACTGAAACTGTCATTAGACCGTCAGTCGTTCCTTTCAACGTCCAGCTTCGCGAGCTTTGGCAGTATCGCCAGCTCTTCATTGCGCTGATCTGGCGGAATATGCGCATCGAGTTCGATACGACCCGCCTCGGCTCGGCGTGGGCAACAGTGCGGCCATTGCTCTTTGCCATAGTCTTCTCGATGTTCCGCAACCTGTCTGGGGCGGAAACTCGCGTTGAACTACCCTATATCCTGCACGTGTACTCAGGGTTGCTGCTGTGGACCTACTTCACGGACGCGGCCACTAACTCAGCTAGTGCTGTGCGCATGGACGTTGCTCTTTTATCGAAGGTGTACTATCCGCGCCTGCTGACACCACTTGTTCCAGCCGTGTCAGGTCTGTTTACTATGCTGGTAGGGTTCGTGCCACTTATCGCCATAATGATCTGGACCGGTGTGCGACCAGGCTGGCAACTGGTATTGTTGCCAATTGCTGTCATTCCGTGCTTGATCCTCGCACTGGGTCTGGGCATGGTAGTGTCATCATTGTCCGTCGAGAATCGCGATTGGGAACGTGTGCTGGCGTTCGCGCTGACCATAGGTCTCTGGGTCTCGCCAGTGATCTACTCTCCAGAGTTGATCCCTCACGCGGTGCGAAATACCTTTCATCTGAACCCGATGACTGGATCGTTGTTGGCGTTCCGTGCCGTCCTGTTTGATGGGATCGCCTTCCCGCTTGGGGACTGGCTGTATGCACTCGCCAGTTCGTTTGTGATTCTTGGATTCGGGATCTGGGTATTCCGTCGGACGGAACTGGCATTGGTGGATCGTCTGTGACCATACTTGAGGCGTAACCGTTGACCCCAATAGAAATCGCACCAGTCGTGATCTCCGTGCGCGGTATATCCAAGCAGTATGTGCGTGGATCGTCTGGTAGGCAATCGCTGCACGGTACACTGGCAGCGTGGCTCCGGCTGTTGCGCCGCAAACGGATCGAGCAAGTTGGCAGTGGGCGGCAGAGCTTCTGGGCACTCAACAACGTTACCTTCGATGTGCGCTATGGTGAGCGTGTCGCCATCATCGGGCGAAACGGTGCCGGCAAGTCCACACTTCTGAAGGTGCTGTCGCGAATTGTGTATCCATCAGCTGGCGAGGTCCGCATTTGGGGCCGAGTCATCTCCTTACTGGAGGTCGGGACCGGTTTCAACGGGGATCTCACCGGTCGCGAAAATGTGTACCTGAACGCTTCAATTCACGGACTCACGCGTGCGGAGATCAGTGAGCGCTTTGGAGATATTGTCGATTTCTCCGGCGTGCATGATGTTCTGGACACTCCAGTCAAGCGTTACTCGAGCGGCATGCAGATGCGTTTGGCGTTTTCCGTGGCGGCCCATCTGGATCCAGATATTCTGCTACTTGACGAAGTGCTAACCGTTGGCGACCTTGAGTTCCAACAGAAGTGTCTGGAGCGGGTGGAGTCGCTGGTGTCTGAGGGGCGCACACTCCTCTTTGTCTCACACAGCATTGAGGCTGTGGAGAACTTTTGCACCCGCTGCATCTGGCTGGATCACGGCACGGTGCGGGGAGATGGCCCAACCGCGAAAGTCCTCAAAGAGTATCGCTACGGCTGACTGCGTAGTGGGCCACTTGGCTTGAACGTCGCTATTGGTCCGGGCGAGTAGGTCGATGATGGACTGGACGACGAGCGACAGCGCCAGAGCCACCGAGCGCGTGGTGATGCCGTTGTCGACTCCGCGCGCGTCGGAGTTGGCGCTTGCCGCCCCAGTAGTCGAAGGGCGTCGGATCGGCGTTCCAGCCGCGGATCGGCGTTCCAGCCGCGCGCGGTCTCTTCGAGCCAGCTCATGATGTCCTCTGGCGTGTCCCGCGTCTGTCCTTCGAGTGCACGACGCACGAAGATGCGTTGAATGGATTCGGCCATGTTCAACCAGGAGTCGCTCAGCGGCGTGTATACTGGGCATGACACCGTGCGCGACCAGCCAGAGGACGAGCACGCGGGTCTTGCGACCGTTCAGATTGTCGAATACCAGGAGCATCCGCAACGGTGGCAACCGTTCGGGTAGGGTGAACGTGACCGTGAGGCCGGCTTGCCACCGCGCCCACGCGGCGCGACGCTCCTCCTTGGACTGGGGTGGCGGCTCCGGTAGTGCCGCCAGTATGGTCGTCAACTCGGTCTCGAGCCAGGCGTGCAGGATCGTATTCGGCGCGCCCGCAAGACCTTTGACGCGCACCTGGCCCGAGGGCGGGTGGAACAGGGTCAGCAGTTTGGCGGTGCCGTGGCGGATGTGCTCGCGCAGATGGCGGGCCGGGCTGGTCGCCGGTCGCCACCGCGTCCCGGGCTGCTAGCTCTCGTCAGCCCAGGGGACGCTGACCGTGCGTATGCACGGAGACGTACGCGGTCACCCGAGTCTGCAGATCGTAACCGCCGCTCGCGATGCTTCCGCCCGTTGCCGAGTTAGAAGCTGAGCTCTCCACGTCGAGGACCCCGTCGATTACTGACCCAATCTGGGAGGTGGCGCAGAGAGGGCCAGGCAGGATCGGTACTACTCGCGCTATTATTGGGTCCATGTTCGTTCTCTGTGTTGGCCTGTACCGCTCCGGTTCGACATGGCAGTACCAGGTTGCCTCAGATTTGATTGAGCAGCACCGGCACGGGCAGCGACTAGGGTTCCTCAACTCGGTACCACCAGAGCTTAGCAATTGGGCAGTTCTCAAATGGCATGACCCGAATCAAGAATTTGCACGCCTGCTCGCTCGTGGCCAAGCGCTTGCACTCTATTGCTATCGGGATCTTCGCGATGTGACATTCTCGCTGATGCATAAGGCTTCATGTTCGTTTGAAGATTTAGTCGCCGGAAAACGTATCTTTGCCTGCTGTTGGGCTGACGCCTTCTGGTCCTCGCAGACAAACACGCTTGTTCAGCGATATGAAGCGATTATTGATGATCCGTATAAAGCAGTACGGGAGATTGCCGCGCACTTAGGCATTGCGGTTGAGGCTGACGAGGTGGATGCATTGGTCGCACGCTACTCATTCGCCGCGAATGCTCAGCGCGTTCAAGATCTCGCTAAGAACATCTCTGAGCCAGAACGAAACCTGGCGAGACAGGAGCACGCTCTGGTTCATGACCCGACTTCGCTGCTGCACTGGAATCACGTGCGCAAAGGGGAAATCGGCGGCTGGAGACATGAAGCCACCCCCATGCAACGGTTGATACTTGCTGAGCACGTGGGTGATTGGCTCATTCGGCGTGGCTATGAGACGGACATGATGTGGGCTGGTCACTGGACTCCTGATACCGCCACAACAGAAGAAACGCGGGCACTGCACGAGCAACTCCTGGAAAAGGAAGCCGCGATACGTTGGTTGAGTGAACAGGCCGCAGGGCTCCAGGCGCAGCTCCTGGAAAAGGAGGCAATGATCGGGGTATTGGGGCAGGCAGCGGCTGATCGGCTCGCTCTGCTGGACGAAAAAGAGAGAGTTATTCATCGGCTCGCGCGGCTCGTCTCACGGCAGGACGGGCGCATCCAGCCAGATTCAATCTGAGTCGTCGTCACCCCGTATCGGGAGTCGTTTGGAGTTTCTGCACTGATGCAAGACGAGCACGTAGAAGTCTACTACCAGCAAGACACTGAAATCCGTCTCCTGGCGACGTTGCTGGAATGTCTCGACGACAAGACGGTTGTCGACGTCGGCGCTGAACATGGCAGCTTCACAGAGGCACTGCTCCGGGCAGGTGCCAGCACAGTCTACGCCTTTGAGCCGTACCCGATGAGTGTTGACCTACTGAAGGGGAAGTTCCACGATGAGCCGACGGTGCACGTCTTCGGCTTGGCGCTCGGCGCATCCAACGGGCAGGTCACTCTGCACGTAGTCGAGGACAAGTCCGGACACATCCCCGACGCCTACCACTCTCTCGTCGCTTTCAAGGAAACTCCAACCCTCCGGCCTGTCGGTGAGATCCTGGTCGAGTGCTGCACGCTCGACTCACTTGTTGTCGCAGGCAGCCTGCCGGCTCAGGTCGGCATCTTGAAGATCGACACCGAGCGGAGTGATTTCGCCGTCCTGCAAGGAATGGGGAGGCTGAGCAGCCTCGTAGTGATGGTGGAATTCTGGGAAGATTTACCAGAAACCGTTGGACCGGCTGCCTATCGAGTCTCAGAGGTAGCCACGTTTATGGCCGAACGCGGCTATTCGAACTTTGCAGTTATCAAGCGTTACGATCAGTTCGAGACGTTTCAGATTAACAGTGCTGAAACCCGCTCCGGCGACTGGGGAAACGTTCTTTTCATTCATGATAGTGCGTTCTCCCAACTATCACCAGTACTCTTCGAGATGGCATCAGCAGTTCACACTCGACTGCTTGACAAAGCTTCCTCCTTCGCGAACGAGGCTCAGAAGCGGGGAGACTTACTGGAAGAGATGCACCATATTGCCGAGGACCGTCGAGCGGTCATCGAGAATCTGCAACGAACACTTGACGAAGCGGACGGACAGAGGGCGACCATTCTACTGGAGGTGCTGACCGAGCAAGAGAAGGCTGTGGAAGCGTATCTCCGTGCAAGCCGTGATGATGGTCTTTGGAAGCAGGCCGCCCCGCAGCTTGGCGTGCTCTACCAGCACGATCCAGCACCGTTTCATGTCCCAGAGCACTATCTTGACATCATTCCCCTTGCTAATCCGCCTCGTATCTCGATCACTACCCCGTGCCTCAACGCCGCTAGATTTCTCCCATTTACCCTCGATAGTGTCCTCGACCAGCAGTATGCCAATCTGGAGTATGTCGTCCAAGACGGGGCCTCAACCGATGATACGCTCATTCTCATCGAACAGTACCGCAACCGCCTCGCCCACGTCGCCTCGGAAAAAGACTCCGGCATGGCGCAGGCGATCAATCGCGGCTTTGCTCATACCAGTGGTGAGATCATGGCATACCTCAACGCTGACGACCTCCTCCTGCCCGGCGCACTTCACTACGTTGCTGCCTACTTTGCCCGCCATCCCGAAGTCGATGTCATTTACGGCCATCGTGTTTTGATCAACGAGCACAATGCCGAGGTCGGGCGCTGGATCCTGCCGGCCCACGACAACGCAGTCCTGTCATGGGCCGACTATGTCCCTCAGGAAACCCTTTTCTGGCGCCGCTCGATCTGGGAGAAGTCTGGAGGTAACATGGATGAATCATTCCGCTTCGCCCTTGACTGGGACCTCTTGATCCGCTTCCGCGATGCAGGAGCTCGGATGGTCCGCCTGCCCCGCTTCCTGGGAGCCTTCCGCGTTCACGCGGCGCAGAAGACCTCCCTAGAACTGGAGCATCAAGGGGCTCATGAGATGGAATACATCCGCGAGCGTGAAGCTGGCCGCCCAGTCTCCCACAGCGAGATATGGCACTACCTGGGCAACTACATGCGACACCACAAGCTGTACCATAAACTCTACCGCCTCGGCGTCCTGCTCTACTGAGTAGGATAGGCTCCCGGATAGGGTATCGTTGCGCGAGAAGCAGCATAGGCCCATCGCCGGATTCATGACTGCGCCCCCCAGACGGGCATAGTCGGGCATAGTGAGGAATATGGAGCGTCAGACGATACACGGCGGGAGAAGCCCCCTGGTGGTGCGGGGCCTGCAGGCTGAGTGGGAGCGCGAGTCCCGCGCCCGGTTGGCAGTCGCTGAAGAAGAAGCCGAGCTATCCAAGGCGCAGGATGAAAGGGATTTCCTGCAAAGGGAGCTCTCGCGCCTAGAGAACGAGAACCAGCAGTTGCTGAGTTCACTGAAGGCCGCCCAAAAGGTGCTGGCGGGAGTGCGGGACAGCCGTGGATTTCAGCTGTTTCGTCTGGTTGGTTGCTGGGACGGGCTGGAGCAGGGCATTAATGCTCGGTTGGCAGCAGCCGAAGAACAGCGGGAGGTAGCCCAAATACGGGCCGAGGCAGCTCGCTTACAGAACGAGAATCAGCACTTACAGAACGAGAATCAGCACTTACAGAATGAGAATCAGCACTTACAGAACGAGAATCAGCAGTTGCTGACTTTGCTGAAGACGGCCAAGCAAGTTCTGGTTGGGCTGCGCGCCAGTCGTGGTTACCGGCTGTTCCGTCTCATGGGCCGCTGGGCTTCATTGGAGAGGGGCATTGACCAATTGGCGAAACCTTGGTCGCTACCCCAGGACCGTACATCTTACTACCCGAGAGTACAAGCGTCTGCCAGAACCCGTCGGTGATCCACAGGACAATTGCGTGGCAATACCAATCCTGCCTGGCGGCGCTGCATTTCCCGACCGCCGGAACCTGTCAATGGGTTTGAGACACGGGGCGTGGGCATTACTGATGCCCCACCTGACGCTCGTTCGATGAGTCGGAGGCGGGCTTCGCCGGGTTGATCCAGGCGGCGTCGGCAGTTGAGGCGGGCGTGGCGCCTGGCGGACGAAGCGCTCCGGGTGAGCCGCTTAGGCGGCCGCCAGCACCTGGGAGCGAGCGTCGTGGGCGGCCTGGGCCTGGCCGCAGTGGACGGTTTCAGGTACCAGCAAGCCGATGCTCGAGTGACGGTGCCCGGCGTTGTACCAGCGGAAGAAGTTCTGGCAGATGGCCCTGGCCTCCTCGATCAAGGCGAAACGGTCCGGGAAGCTGGGCCGGTACTTCAAGGTCTTGAACTGCGCCTCGGAGTAGGGGTTGTCGTTGGAGACGTGGGGTCGGGAGTGGCACTCGGTGACGCCGAGGTCGGCGAGCAGGAAGGCGACCGGCTTGGAGGTCATCGAGGAGTTGCGGTCGGCATGCAGGGTCAACTTGTCCAGGATGATGGCTGAGCGTGGTGGTCTGGTCCGGCGTGCCGTGCGTCTCGGGGGTCGCCAGCTTGAGGGCGTCGCCATGCTTGCGGCGTCGGCCACGCCCGGCGTACGGCCCCGGCTCACGAATGAAGCAGCGATTGGTCCGGAGGCGCACCAGCAGACCGATGGCTAGCCCCGCACGCACGAAGCTCACCCGGTCATAGCTGCTGTCGTAGGCAGCGACCGGCCGTCGCCCCCCTGATGGTCGCCGCACCAGGGCCGCGCGCAGTTCTCGAATCGCGACCGCCGTCGGCCCAGGGCCTCGTACATCCCCTGACGAAACGCACGTAGGGGTGAGGATGCAGTGGTCGGTTGCATGCCCATAGCTTCTCACTCTTACGTCCGCTTCGGCAGCACGTACCCCCGCGGCCTCCGTTTGTCCAATCTCAAGTCAGGATGACATGGGGAGTTGCGTGCTTGCTATGAGCGTGCGGCGCATGTCAGGCAGCATGCTTCCACGATCCACGATCCACGATCCACGATCCACGATCCACGATCCACGATCCACGATCCACGATCCACGATCCACGATCCACGCCCCGCTATACTCGCCGCATGGAGATTCGCGGCATCGACTTCCACGTTCACCCGTGTGACCCCCGCATCGCGCGGGCCTGGGCCGGCGACCCTGCTGACTACGAGCGCTTCTTCCGGGGCGCGGTCCCCGTCGAGAGCGACGACGAGATGGCGGTGCGTTTCCGGGGACTCGGGTTGCTGGGCGTGCTGCTCGGCGCGGACGCCGAGACGACCACGGGCATCGAGGCGTACCCGAACGACGACCTTGCCGGCATCTGTCGCGCGAACCCCGATCTGTTCGTCGGGTTTGCAGGCATCGACCCGTGGAAGGGCCGCGCGGCGATCGACGAGCTGGAGCGGTCCGTCAAGACGCTCGGGCTGCGCGGCGCGAAGTTCCACCCGGGCCGTCAGCACTTCCTGCCGGCCGATCCGCGCTTCGACGAGCTCTGGCAGACTGCCAGCGACCTCGGCGCGATCTGCCTCTTCCACACCGGGATGATGGCGGCCGGAGCTGGCACCCCGGGCGGGCGCGGCGAGGTGCTGGAGTACACCCGGCCGATCCACCTCGACGCGCTGGCGGCTCGCTTCCCGAAGCTCATCATCGTGGCGGCCCATCCAAGCTGGCCGTGGCACGAGGAGATGCTGGCCGTCGCCCGGCACAAGGCGAACGTCTACCTGGATCTCTCAGGCTACCTGCCACGCTACATGCCCGAGAGCTTCCTCAGGATGGCCACCAGCCTGCTGCAAGATCAGGTGCTCTTCGGGTCAGACTATCCGTTCATCCTGCCTGACCGCTGGCTGGCCGACTTCGAGTCGGTCCGCCTGCGCGACGAGGTCCGCGAGAAGATCCTGCTCGGGAACGCGAAGCGGCTGCTCGGGCTGGAGCCTTGAGGCTTCCTGGCGGCAACGGTCCGCCATGTGCGGCCCGTCCGCCTGCCGATCTCACGGAGCACGGGCAGGGGACAATCCCCACGGCTACGTCGTCCCTGCTCGTGGGCCGCCCTGCTGGCTCTCCGCGTCCGACGCGCCCTCGCCCGGCGCCTGCTGCGGCAGCGGGTGCTTGAAGATCGCCACGGAGCGCGGCGCAACTCGATACTGGCGCGGATCGAGGCGGCGCGATCTCCGGATGGGCCGGTCCGGCGCGTTCGTGTCGAGGACCAGTTGCCACGCGTTGCCGTGGTTGATGTTCGGGAGCGTAAACGGCGCGCTGCGGTCGCTGTTGTTGAAGATCAGCAGCAGCGAATCGCCGACGATCTGCTGCCCCTCGTCGTCGGTCACATCGGAGGCGTAGCCAGAGAGGTACATCCCGACGCAACGGGTCGATCCGTCCAGCCACTGCGCCTCGGACATCTCCTTGCCATTCGTCCCGAGCCAGAGGACATCTTTGAGATCTCCCCCACGGATCGGGCGGCCACGGAAGAAGTTGCGTCGGCGCAGCACAGCGTGCTCGCGGCGCAGGCGGATGACACGTCTGGTCCAGTCGAGCATCTGCTGCTGCTCGTCGGTCAGCGTCCAGGGCTGCCAGGATGTCTCGTTGTCCTGGCAGTAGACGTTGTTGTTGCCCCCTTGCGAGCGCGCGATCTCATCGCCGTGCAGGATCATCGGGACGCCCGAGGACACGAGCAGCGTCGTCATGAAGTTTCGCATCTGGCGGGCGCGCAGCTCGCGGATGTTCGGGTCATCTGTCTCGCCCTCTGCGCCGCAGTTCCACGAGAGGTTGTGGCTCTCGCCATCGCGGTTGTCCTCGCCGTTGGCGTGGTTGTGCTTCTCGTTGTAGGACACGAGATCGCGCATGGTGAAGCCGTCGTGGGCCGTCACGAAGTTGATGCTGGCGTACGGTCGGCGGCCCGTTCGCTCGTAAAGGTCGCTGCTCCCGGTCAGCCGGTAGCCAAGCTCCGCGATCATGCCGGGGTCGCCGCGCCAGAAACGCCGGACGGAGTCGCGATATTTGCCGTTCCACTCGGTCCACAGCACGGGGAAGTTGCCGACCTGATAGCCGCCCTCACCCACGTCCCACGGCTCGGCAATCAGCTTGACCTGTGAGAGCACCGGATCCTGGTGGATGATGTCGAAGAAGGCCGAGAGGCGGTCGACCTCGTGAAGCTCGCGGGCGAGCGTCGAGGCGAGGTCAAAGCGGAAGCCGTCGACGTGCATCTCCAGCACCCAGTAGCGCAGGCTGTCCATAATGAGCTGAATGGTGCGCGGGTGCTGCATGTTCAGCGTGTTGCCGGTGCCGGTGTAGTCCATGTAGTACCGCTGGTCGCCATGCACCAGGCGGTAGTAGGCAGCGTTGTCGATGCCCCGAAAGGAGAGCGTCGGACCGAGATGGCTGCCCTCCGCCGTGTGGTTGTAGACCACGTCGAGGATGACCTCGATGCCGGCGTTGTGGAGGGTCTTGACCATCGTCTTGAACTCGTTGACCTGCGCGCCGGCTGTGCGTGCCCGGCCGTACCGGGTGTCCGGCGCAAAGTAGGCAATCGAGTTGTAGCCCCAGTAGTTCCGCAGCCCACGGTCGAGCAGGTGCTTGTCGTGGACAAAGTGATGGACCGGCATCAGCTCGACGGCGGTCACGCCAAGCTGCTGAAGGTAGCGGATCACCCGGTGATCGGCCAGGGCGGCGTAGGTGCCCTTCGTGTCCTCTGGCAGATCGGGGTGGAGCCTGGTCAGGCCGCGCACGTGGGCTTCGTAGATGACCGTTTCGTGCCAGGGGGTCTTCGGCGGCCGGTCGTCGCCCCAGGAGAAGGCCGGCTCGATGACGACGCCCTTCGGCATGCCAAACGCGCTGTCGGCGTCGTCGCGCTCGAGGTCGGCGTCCGGCCGGCCGTCGAGTGGGTAGGAGAACATCGCCTCTGACCAGTCCACCGGGCCGGTGATGGCCTTGGCATACGGGTCGATCAGCAGCTTGTGGGGGTTGAAACGGTGGCCGTTGCGCGGATCCCACGGCCCGTGCACGCGGTAGCCGTAGACCTGGCCTGGGCGGGCGTCTGGCAGGTAGACGTGCCAGACGAGGTCCGTCTGCTCGGGCATCCGGATGCGGGCTGTCTCGGGGGCCTCGTAGGCCTGGTTGAACAGGCACAGCTCGACGTGCTCGGCGTGCTCGCTGAAGATCGCGAAGTTGACGCCGCTGCCGTCCCACGTCGCCCCGAGTGGATACGGCTGCCCCGGGAACATCCGAACCGTCATGTCAGTCATCACCCCTCAGCACGCAGCCGCACGACGCTGGCGGCGGCGCAATCGGGCCGGCTGCATGCACAGTCCGTGCCGCGACCGCTGCTTGACAGAAAGTAACGGCCACCTGACACCGGCGGCAGGATCCGGCGCCCGCCGTGTGGCGGCAGGCGCGGACTCGCACCCGTGTGCCGCGCGCCGCGTGTACTGCGGCAGAGCATGGCAGCATCTATTCCTCAGACGTGTGCGAGCGGACTTTGCGAGGGTCGAGGTCCGCTCGCTCACGCTCGTGGTACAGGTGCTGCCGAGTCTGGTCAGTAGCCCAGCCTCTTGTCTACCACGTTCATCAGCGGCTCGCCGCGCTTGAAGCGGCCCAGGTTCTCCTCGAAGATCGACCAGACCAGATCCATTGTCAGGCGGGAGAGGGCCGAGATGTGCGGCGTGATGATGCAGTTCGGCGCCTTCCAGAGCGGGTCATCAGACGAAAGCGGCTCCTCGTGGGTCACGTCGAGGCCGGCGGCGGCCACGTGGCCCGACTTCAACGCCTCGATCAGGGCCGGCTCGTCCACGATGTTCCCGCGCGACATCACCATCACGTAGGCGCCCGGCCGCAAGAGCGCAATCTGCTTCGGCCCGATCAGGCCCCGGGTCTGCGGGGTGATCGGCGCGGAGATCGCCAGCACGTCGATCTGCGAGCACATCTCGTCCAGGCGTGAGAGCGGCCAGACCTCGGCCACGCCGTTGCCCGGCTCGCCGGGGAAGGCGTCCACGGCCAGCACGTTCATCTCGAAGCCCTCGGCCCGCCGCGCGATGGCCCGCCCGATGTTGCCAAAGCCGACGATGCCCATCGTCAGGCCCTTGATGGCGGTCATGCCGGGCATCCAGCCGCGCCCCCAATGGGACTGCTCTTGCAGCTTCGCGAAGGCGGGCAGGGCGCGTGTGAACGAGAGGAGCATCGCGTAGAGGTGCTCGGCGATGGTGGCGGCGTGAGCGCTTCGCATGTTGGTGACGACCACGTCGTCGCGCCCCTGGAGCGTCGGCACGTTCCAGAGCCACTCGACGCCAGCGCTGCCAGCCTGAATCCAGCGGATCTGCTCGGCGGCGGCGAACTCCATCGCCGTGACGTGCCCCAGCATGCCGTCGGCGTCGCCGATCTGGTCGAGCAGGTGATCGCGGTCGTGGACGGCCACCAACTCGACTTCCGGGTGGCGCGCCTGGATCTCGGCGATGCGCTGGCTGTCTTCTTGCTGGGACGCGATGAGAATCTTGGTCACGAGTGTCCTGTCCCCCTCACTCCGTCGTGCCGGACCGCCCTGTGTGGCCGCTCGTGTGCAGCAGCGCAGGGCGCGGCATGTCTCGGGTCCGAGCGATCATAGCCCGGGCCGGGCAGTGAGATCAGCCACCGGGGGACAAGCCCCGCTCATCCCCTGGCCGCTTGCGCCTACTGAAACCCGAGCGAGCCGTCCGTGTTGACGGGGAACGGACGGTGCCAGCGGGCCGACGGGTACTTCTCGAAGGCGTCGAGATTCAGCTCGACGCCGAAGCCCGGGGCGGTTGGCACGTCGATGTAGCCATCCGTCACCTTGAGCGGCTCCACCAGCAGCTCGCGCCGCTTGCCCACGTCGTCCGGGCTGTACTCCAGAATCAGGAAGTTCGGCGTGGAGACGGCGAAGTGGACGTTCACCGCCGTGGCGACCGGCCCCATCGGGTTGTGCGGCGCGACGGTGACGTACTCGGCCTCGGCCAGCGCCGCGATCTTCTTCAGCTCCAGCAGGCCGCCAGCCACGCACACATCCGGCTGGATGATGTCCGCGCCACGCTTCCGCAGCAGCTCGCGGAACTGGAACTTGGTGTAGAGCATCTCGCCGGTGGCGATCGGGATCGGGCTGCGCGCCTTCACGTCGGCCATGGCGTCGATGTTCTCCGGCCGCAACGCCTCCTCGAAGAAGAACGGGCGGTACGGTTTCAACGCTTCGGCCATCTCCAGGGCGCGGACCGGCTCGAAGATGCGGGCGTGAGCGTCCACGCCGATCTCGACGTCCTCGCCAACGGCCTTGCGGACCGCTTCCAGCCGCTTCGCCGACTCGCGGACCACCGTGCTGTACGGCATGCTGGTCCAGTTCGGCGGCTGCGGCCCGATCTTCAGCGCCGAGTAGCCGTACCGCTCGATGAGGCGGACGGCGTCGGCAGCCAGCGCTTCGGGTGTCGCGCCGTGCGGCGACTGGTAGACCCGGATGCGGCCGCGGAACTGCCCGCCGAGCAGCCGCCAGACCGGCACGTTGAGCGACTTGCCCAGGATGTCCCAGAGCGCGTGCTCGATGCCGCTGAGCGCCGAGTTGAGGATCGAGCCGCCGGGGAACCGCGAGCCAGCGTACATCAGGTGCCACAGCGCCTCGATGTCGCGCGGGTCTTTCCCGATGAGCCAGGTCTCGAAGTCGGCGACGACAGCGGCGGTGGCATCGTCGGGGCCGCACGAGTACGCCTCGCCGATGCCGTGGATGCCCTCGTCCGTCTGGACGCGCACGAACAGGTAATTGCGCCGGTCAAGCCCGGCGATGAACGTCTCGACACTGGTGATCTTCACGAACAGCCCTCGGTTCGAAGTGTGTCAGGCGGCAGACATCTCGCTCGTCCATGCTGCCTCCACCATACCTGCGTGCTACGCTGCTCGCATAGCAACTGCGCTCTTGTACAGCGTCTCCGGCGCGATGTCTGCGCCGTTCGGCCAGGTAACCGTGCCGCCTTCCACGAAGAAGCGTCGGAAGTATGCAAGATCCTTGAGCGGCTCAAACATCGGACCATCGAGCCACGGCTCAGAATCGACAGTTGCCTGCACGTCATCATTGAAGGTCAGATGGATGGCATACCCGCCCTTGTGCTCGGCATTGGTCACCATCGGTAGACTGCTCATCGCGTCTCCTCATTCAAGCGGAGCGATCCGCTCAAGTGGTTCGTCAGAAGGCATGCGTGACCAGTTCGATTCGAGTTCATCTTGGGGGTGTAGCAGGACGATTGCATGTTCATTGGTGTCCCCGAAGGATCATGGAACGGGCGGTCGGGGACTGAAGTCCCCGCCTACACTCGTGCCGTCGGGAACGGCAGGCACTGGTGCGACTGGAGCGTCGCGCAGCGACTGCAGGATCGTAGGCGGGGCTTTCAAGCCCCGACGCGGCGGCACGACACACCCAACATGCAATCGCCCTGGGGGGTGTAGCCCATTCCTCGATCAATCGAAGGGCGTTTTGCGAGCGGATGGCGCCGGCCAGAATCTTCCCATCGAACGTGAACGTCGCGAGCTGGCTCTGATACTCGGCGTGGAAGTGACCTGCTCCGTGCTCGCGGTAGTACAATCGAATCAAGATGCCGAAGAAGGTCGAGATGACTGGCACGCCCGAACCTACGAGATCAAGCCGTCGTCAGTCGCCAACGGTCCGAGGTCTTCCTCCTGACACCTGACGACTCGACGATCAGCCCTTGATGCCCGACATCACGATGCCGCGCACGAAGAAGCGCTGCGCCGCGAAGAACAGCGCGATGCATGGGGCCGACGCGATGACTGCCGCCGCCATCAGCAAGTGTTCCTTCGGTTCGCCGGGATCGGCGGGCGCGGTCTGGAACAGCCGCAGGCCGAGCGACACCGTGAAGTTCGTCTCGCTGTTCAAGAAGATCAGCGGCTGGATGAACTCGTTCCAGTGCTGGAGGAACGAGAAGATCGCGACGGTCGTGAGCGCGGGGGCGCACAACGGCACCAGGATCTGCCACAGGATGCGGAACGAGTTGGCGCCATCCATCTCAGCAGCCTCATCGAGATCGCGCGGGATGCTCATGAAGAACTGCCGCAAGAGGAAGATGTACAGCGGCGAGCCGCCAAACCAGCTTGGCACGATCAATGGCTTGAGCGTGTCGAGCCACCCGAGCCACTTGTAGAGCAGGAAGCTCGGGATGATCGTCACCTCCCAGGGGACGATCAGGGTGGCGATGACCAGCATGAACAGGGTGTTTCTGAACGGGAACTGGAATCGCGCGAACCCGTACGCCACCATGCACGCTGAGAGCACCTGCCCGGACACTGCCAGGACGGTCACGATCAGCGAGTTGGTGTAGAAGTCCAGGAACGGGACCTTGGTCCAGGCGCGTGCGTAGTTGTCGAAGCGCAACTGCGCGGGCACGAACACTGGCGGAAACGTCGCGATCTCGGCTGGCGTCTTCAACGACGACGCGACTGTCCAGTAGAACGGGCCAACGAAGAACAACGTCAGGACGATCGCAACGGCGTAGAACACGAGTCGCGAACGCGTCCGCGCCGCGGAGGTTGAGCCGGCGCGAACATCTACCGTGCGTGGGAGCGACGCCGTCTGATCAGCCATGGTCTTTTTCCTCAGATCGGTCGTCGCCCGCGTAGAAGACCCAACGCTTCTGCATCGTGAACTGCACCACGGTGAGCGCCAGGACGATCACCAGGAAGATCCAGGCCAACGCCGAGGCGTAGCCCATCAGGTTGAACTGGAACGCGCTGATGTAGAGGTGGTAGACGTAGAAGTACGTGGCGTAGGCGGGGCCGCCCTGGGTGCCGATGTAGGCCACCGAGAAGACCGACAGCGCGCCGATCACCGAGATCACGAGGTTGAAGAAGATCGTCGGCGAGATCATCGGAACGGTCACGTTCCAGAAGCGCTGCCAGGCGTTCGCCCCGTCGATGTGGGACGCCTCGTACAGCTCCTGGGGGACGCCCTGGAGCCCGGCCAGGAAGACGATCATGCGGCTGCCGCCAGCCGTGTTCCAGAGGGACAGGATCACCAGCGATGGGACCGCCCAGGTGGTGCTCTGAACCCACGGCGGGCCAGGAACACCGATCAGGCTGAGCAGATAGTTCACCACGCCGATGGACGGCTGGAGCAGCCAGAGCCAGATCAGGACCGAGGCGATGACCGGTGTGATCGAGGGCAAGAAGAAGATCGTCCGGAAGATCGCCGTGCCGGTGAAGCCCTGGTTGAGCAGCATCGCCGCCAGCAGCGAGCAGATGATGCCCAGCGGCACCACCATCAACGCGTAGCGGCCGGTGCGGCCGAGCGAGGCCCAGAACTGAGCATCCTGCGTGAACGCACGGGAGTAGTTCTCGAGCCCGATGAACGAGGGTGCGCTGAGGATGTTGTAGCTGGTGAAGCTGAGGTAGAACGACGTGATCAGCGGATACGCCGTGAAAATCAAGAAGCCGAGCAGAAACGGCGAAATGTACAGGTAGCCCTGAATCGCCTTGCGTCGTGCGAGCGGAGAAGACCCTCGCCGCGCTGGTGGCGCGGCGAGGGTGGCTGAGCTGGTACTCACAGCTGTTCGTCCAGTCTGTTGGCGGTCACGGCTACTTGTCGTAGGTCAGGCGATCGGCTGATCGATCACTGCCTGGCACGTCTTCGTGAGCTCGTCGAAGAACGCGTCGTCCGGCTTTCGCTCGCCCAACCAGAGCGGCATCAGCGTCTGGTGCAACGCCTGGGCATGCTCCTCCTCGCGGAGGTTAGCCGGGAAGCGCGGCGCCGTCGCCATCTTCACCAGATCGATGAAGATCGGGTGAAGATGGTTCGCCATGATGCGCGGGTCGTTGAACACGCTGATCTGGGCCCCGGTGGTCCCCGACGCCGTGCCACCAGTCCCGCCACCGAGCCGCACGCCGAACTCGGTGCTGGTCATGAACTTGGCCAGCTCCCAGGCCGCGTCGGGAGCCTTCGTGGTCGCCGAGATAATGATGTGGTCCACGATGGCCTGCGTGCCGACGATCCCGGCTGGCCCCGGAGGTGCGATGGCGTTCTTGACATCGAACTTGCCACCGGTCTTGGTGATGATGCTCTTGGTCGACGACGAGGCCATGACCTGAGAGACGCGCTGGGCGACCATCAGATCCTCGATGGCGCTCGCCGAGAAGTCGCGACCGGTCACCGCCACCTTGTCGGTGTGCATCAGGTCGTACATGAACCGAATGGCTTCCTTCGCCTTCGGATCGCTGAGGTTGGACTTCTTGCCGTCCTCGGAGTACAGGTCCGTACCCCACGAACGCAGGAACATCGTGACCGGCTGCGGCGTGTTGAGCGCGCCACCCGAGGTGATGTTCAACTGAAGGCCGAAGCGGCCGTCCTTGGTGGCCGCCTTCGCGGCCTTCTTCAGGTCGTCCCAGGTGGCGAACTGCTTCTCCGGCATGGTGACGCCGGCTTCCTGCATCTGCTGGACGTTGTAGTAGATGGCGGCCGGACCGGGGTGGATCTTGTACGGCACCGCCCAGATGCCGCCCTGGTACTTGCAGGCTTCGACGGCGCCCGGCCAGTACAGAGACATGTCGTACTTGTCCTTGGCGATCAAGTCGTCAAGCTGCAAGATGACCTTGTTCCGGGCGAATCGCGGGGTCACGCGCTGGATGCCCCACATCACGTCGCCGACCGTGCCGCCAGCCATCAGCGTCTGGATCTTGGTCGTGTACTCCTCGGTCGGGAACGACTCGACCTTCACCTCGATGCCGGTATCCTCGGTGAACTTCGGAAGCATCGCCTTCAGCGTGTCCTCTTCAGGACCGGTCCGGACGTGCAAACGGATGGTGCCGCCGATCTTCTTGGTCGCCGCCGGAGCCTGAGCAGCCGGCTTCGCCTCCGCGGGCTTCGCGGCCTCTGCCGGCTTGGCCGGGGCGGCCGTCGCAGCGGGCTGTGCGGCCGGTGCGGCCGGCTTGCTCTCTGCCGGCTTGGTTTCGGCGGGCTTCGTCTCGGCCGGCTTGCTGGCCGGCTGAGCGCCACCGCATGCCGCGAGGAGGGCTGTCGCGCTGAACATGCCGACCAGACTGGCGGCGCCGCGAAGCATCGCGCGGCGACTCATCGTCGAGGACATTGTACTTTTCTCCCTGCCGCTAACCGCGACGTCGGCGGCCCCACGAATTCTCTGGACGGAGGCTGCGTCCTCAAGAACGGCAGCAGCCGGCGTCCGATCGCGCGGTAGGAAGCGTAGCACAAGTTAATCGATATAACCACAGGGTTGCCCTGTGCCGTTCGTCGCATCGGCGCGCTGGCAACGGGCGTCGATCGGCCACGCGGCTGGCGGGCAGACTCCTGGCTCACCCGGTCCGAGCGGCGCGCCGAGCGGACTGCCGAGGGCGCGATGGCGTACCCTTCTTTGAAGACGCAGCGAGAGTGTCCCTCGCCGTTCAGGCAGCGCCGCAATGACGCGCCAGAGCGTTTGCCCACACCACCGGGAGGCATCGTACTGATGGCTGCCAGCCCGACACCAACGGCCCCGTTGACCCAGCGGCCGGCCTGGGCCGCCCTCAGGGCCCACGTTCAGCGCATCCACGACGTTCACCTGCGACGCCTGTTCGCCGACGATCCCGGCCGTGGTGAACGGATGACGGCCGAAGCGGCCGGTCTGTTCCTCGACTATTCGAAGAACCGGGTGACTGACGAGACGCTGGGGCTGCTGCTGCAACTGGCCGACGAGAGCGGCCTGCGTGAGCGCATCGACGCGATGTTCAGCGGCCAGAAGATCAACGCCACCGAGGGACGGGCCGTCCTGCACACGGCCCTGCGCGCCCCGCGCGGCAGCAGCATCGTCGTGGATGGCGAGAATGTCGTGCCGGCCGTCCACGCCGTGCTGGACCGCATGGCCGACTTCGCGGATCGGGTCCGGGGCGGCGCCTGGACCGGTTACACCGGCAAGAGCATCCGCGCCGTCGTCAACATCGGCATCGGTGGCTCCGATCTCGGGCCGGTCATGGCCTACGAGGCGCTGCGTCACTACGCCGAGCGCGACCTGACCTTCCGCTTCGTCTCGAACGTCGACCCGACCGACTTCGTCGAGGCCACCATCGACCTCGATCCGGCCGAGACGCTGTTCATCGTCTCCTCGAAGACGTTCACGACCCTGGAGACGATCACCAACGCGAAGGCAGCTCGCGCGTGGCTGCTGGCGACGCTCAAGGCCGACGCGGCCGTCGCGAAGCACTTCGTGGCCGTCTCCACCAACGCCGCCGAGGTCTCGAAGTTCGGCATCGACACGGCCAACATGTTCGAGTTCTGGGACTGGGTTGGCGGCCGCTACTCGATGGACTCGGCCATCGGCCTCTCGACGATGCTGGCGGTGGGGCCGGACGGCTTCCGTCGGATGCTGGCCGGCTTCCACACGATGGACGAGCATTATCGGACGGCTCCGTTCGCCCAGAACCTGCCGGTCCTGCTCGGCCTGCTGACCGTCTGGTACGTCGATTTCTTCGGCGCGGAGACGATCGCCGTGCTGCCCTACGACCAGTATCTCAAGCGGTTCCCGGCCTACCTCCAGCAATTGACGATGGAGAGCAACGGCAAGCGGGTCACGCTGGACGGGGTGGCGGTGGACTATCAGACCGGCCCGATCTTCTGGGGCGAGCCGGGCACGAACGGCCAGCACTCGTTCTACCAGTTGTTGCACCAGGGCACGAAGCTGATTCCGGCCGACTTCATCGCCTTCGCGCGGTCGCTCAACCCGCTGACCGCTGACGACGGCACGAAGCAGCACGATCTGCTGATCGCCAACTTCCTGGCCCAGACCGAGGCGTTGGCCTTCGGGAAGACCGCTGACGAGGCCCGGGCCGAGGGCATGGCCGAGTCGCTGGTCCCGCACCGGACGTTCCCCGGGAATCAGCCGACCAACTCGATCCTGGCCGAGCAGCTGACGCCGGAGATCCTCGGCGCGCTGATCGCCCTCTACGAGCACAGCGTGTATACGCAGGGCGTCATCTGGGGCATCAACTCGTTCGACCAGTGGGGGGTTGAGCTTGGGAAGGCGTTGGCGCTGAAGATTGTTGCCGAGCTTCAGGCAGCCGACGACGCCGGTCTGGTCCATGACAGCTCCACCAATGCGTTGATCCGGCGCTACCGGCGCCAGAGGTAGCCGCACGCTCAGGGGCTTGTCCGGCATCCCGAGTGGCGCGAGCTTGCACACCCGCCCGTCATCGTCGATCCGTCTACGGACTCCCAGCCTGACTCGGCGTACCGCTCAAGGGTCAGGCGGGCGGCTCATTCGTCCCGACGCCGAGCGGCTCGCACACGCTGCGCGCGGCCGGGGCCACGTCGGCGTAGGCCCGCCGGACGTACGCCCGGGCGTAGCGCAGCCGGTCCAGGTTCATCCCCAACTGCGACGCCTCGGCCTCGTAGAGCGCCAACAGCAGATCCTGCCGCCCGACCAGGTCGCCGCCGCGCGCCTGTGCCAGCTCGATGGCCCGCCGCAGCAGCCGCGCCAGGGGCGCATCGCCCAGGAGGCGCGCCGGCGGCAGCTGCCACGCGATCGGGTGCTCGACGGCGAGGCGCAGGTCGGCCACCGTCGCCCGACCAGCGTTGCCAAGCTGGATCGCGCGCCGCAGGAGCTGTGTCGCTTCGGGATCGACCATGCTCATCGTGAACCCACCCGCCTCTGCTCACAGCATAGATCAGGGTGAGGACCGGCGTCACCAGGGTTGTCGGCGCGTCTCGGTACCCGGCGGGCCGCTGAGGCCGCAAAGGTGGACCGGCTGGGGGCCGGACCGGCTACCCTCTCCCCGCGCCAACGTTGGCACAACTCGGTCAGAGCGACGGGGAGGAGCGAGGATGGCTCGTCAACCGAAGATCACCCGTGTCGAGGTGTTCCAGTACGCCTACGACGTGCAGGACATGGGCACCGACTACAATGGCTTCAACGGCGTCTGGGAAGCTGGAAGCACGGCCCACAACACCGGCTACGTCATCAAGATCGACACCGACGCCGGGGTCAGCGGCGAGTACGCCGGCGGCATGTCGTCCACCTACGCCCAGGTCGGGCGGGTGGCCGGCTACCTGATCGGCAAGAACGCCCTCGAGCGCGAGAAGATCTACAACGATCTGAAGCGGGCCATGCGGAAGGACGACCGCATGGGCATCGGGTCGATTGACATCGCGCTGTGGGACATCGCCGGCAAGCTCTACGACGCGCCGATCTCCGAGCTGCTGGGCGGGTTCCGCAAGACCCTGCCGGCCTACGCCTCCACCTACCACGGCGACGAGAACGGCGGCCTGACGACGCCCGAGCAGTTCGCCGAGTTCGCAGTGCAGTGCAAGGAGATGGGCTACCCGGCCTTCAAGATCCACGGCTGGGGCACCGGGCCGATCCAGCGAGAAGTCCAGACCGTCCTGGCGACCCGCAAGGCCGTGGGCGACGAGATGGATCTGATGATCGACCCGGCCTGCGAGTACAACACCTGGGGCGAGACCGTGAAGGTCGGGCTGGCCTGCGACGAGGCCCGCTTCTTCTGGCTGGAAGACCCGTACAAGGACGGCGGCATCTCGGCGTTCGGGCACCGCAAGCTGCGGCAGATCATCAAGACTCCGATCCTGATCGGCGAGCACATCCGGGGCCACGAGCTGCACGTCGACAACATCGTGGCGGACGGCACCGACTACGTCCGCGCCGACGCCGACTACGATGCTGGCATCACCGGCCTGATGAAGATCGCGCACTCGGCGGAGGGCTTCGGCCTGGACGTCGAGGTCCACGCCCCCGGGCCGCACCACCGGCACTGCATGGCGGCGATCCGCAACACCAACTACTACGAGCTCGGGCTGGTCCACCCGAAGCTGAAGCGGACCAAGCCGCCGATCTACGCCTGCGGCTACTCCGACGAGCTGGACGCCATCGACAAGAACGGCCACGTCTCGGTGCCGACCGGCCCGGGCCTTGGGGTGCAGCTCGACTGGGACTACATCAAGAAGCACCAGGTCGGGCACGCCGTCTACAGCTAGCGCCTGCTGCCTGGAGGATTTGCTGACCGAGGCGTCTCCCTGCGTGTCACAATAGACCGTCCACGCAGGGGTGACGCCAATCGACACGAAGCAGACGCCAGTCAGCGATGACGAGGCCACTGATCCCGAGTCGCCAATCCGCTACGGGTTGGCGGCTCGTTCAGCGTTGTTGCGGGGCGCAGACCAACTGGCCGGGCTGATCGCCCCGACCCTCGGGCCGGTGGCGCGGACCGTCGCCATCGCCCCGATCCTCGGCCAGGAGCCGCCGGAGATCCTCGATACCGCCGCCACTATCGCGCGGCGGACCATCGAGCTGGCCGATCCGTTCGAAAACGCCGGCGCGATGATGCTGCGCGATCTCGTGCTGCGTGTTGCCGACGAGGTTGGGGACGGCGGCGCGACGACGGCGGTGCTCACCCGTGCGCTCCTCCACGATGGCGCGCGCCTGCTGGCCGGCGGCGTCGAGCCAGTGGGGCTCTGCGCGGGCCTGCGCGATGGCCTGCGGACCGTGCTCGACGCGCTGGAGATGAGCGCCTGGAAGCTCGACCACCCGGACGAGATCGCGCGGGTGGCACGGCACACCCTGGACGACCCCGCGCTGGCCGAGATCGTCGGCGAGATCCTCGATACCGTCGGGCCGGACGGCATCGTCATGGTCGAGAACGCCCACGGCGCCGAGACCCTCCACCAGTACGTGGATGGCGTGCGCTGGGAGGGCGGGTACAGCTCGGCTCACCTGCTGCCGCCCGGCGAGACGACCGGCCGCCTCGTCGAGCCGCGCATCCTCCTCTGTGATTTCAACGTCGAGCGGCCCGAGCAGCTGCTGCCTGCGCTCGAGGCGTGCGTGGCAGCGGATGTGCCGCGGCTGGTCATCATCGCCCCGGACGTGCACCATGCCGTCGTGGCGATGCTGCTGGCGAACCGCGAGCGCGGCACGCTGGCCGGCGCGCTGGCGATCCAGGCGCCGAGCATCGGAGCGCAGCGCATCGGCATCCTCGACGATCTGGCGGCGGCGACGGGCGGGCGGTGCCTGCACCGCGAGCTGGGGGATCGCCTGGAGCGGGTGACGCTGGCCGATCTGGGGCAGGCGCGGCAGGTCTGGGCCACGCGGCAGGCGTTCGGCGTCATCGGGGGGCGGGGCGACCGCGCGGCGATCCGTAAGCGCGTCACCGACGTGCGCGGCGAGCTGACAGCCCACCGCGACGATCCGTACCTCAGGAGCAAGCTCCGAGAGCGCATCGCCAAGCTCACGGGAACTGGCGCGAGCATCCAGGTCGGCGGCCCGACGAAACGGGCGCAGGAGCTGTTGAAGCAGCGCGTCGAGGCGGCGGTGACCAGTTGTCGGGCAGCGCTGGAATCCGGGGTCGTGGCCGGCGGCGGCGGCGCGCTGCTGACGGCTGCCCGGGCGCTGGACGGGCAGCCGGGACGCGACGACTATGCGGCGGGCCTGCGGCTGCTGGCGCGGGCGCTGGCCGCGCCGGCCGAGGTCATCGCCCGGAACGCCGGCCTCGACGGCCGGGCCATCGTGGCGGGAGGCGGGCAGCGGCCTGAGCGGGCGGCCTACGACGTGCTGAGCGGGGCGTGGGTCGACGCGCGTGCGGCCGGGCTGGTCGATCCGCTCGGGGTGACGCGGACGGCCCTGGAAGCCGCCGTCAGCACGGCGGCGACCGCCCTGACCGCTGAGGTGGTCATTCGACGGAAAGACCCGCTGCGGCGGATACGGAGGGAGTGGCGTGGCCGCCTCTGACAGCGGGAGTGACCCGACGAACGCCCGTCCGTGGGAGCTGGTGACCGAGTGGTCCGGCGGAACCGTGCTGGCACTGGCGTCGGGCGTCGTGGGGGGCGGCCAGCGGATCTATGCCGCGACGCCGGCCGGCCTGCACGGCTCCGAGGACGGCGGCCAGACCTGGGCGTGGCTGTCGCTGGCCCCTGACACCATTGCCGACGCGCTGGCGTGCCTTCCGGCTGACGCTATGGGCACGTCGCTCCTGCTGGGGGCGGGAAGCGGCCTGCACCGTTCGACGGACGGCGGCCGGTCCTGGCGGCAGGTGCTGACGGGCAGCAAGGTGCAGGCTCTCGCCGTGACCGCCGATCCGTCGGCTGCCGACGTGACCGTGCTGGCCGGCACCGAGACAGACGGCCTCCTGCGCTCGGAGGACGGCGGCCTGAGCTGGATCGGCGCGAACGCCGGCCTGCTCGACCTGACCGTGTTGGCGGTCGCTCTCTCGCCCGCGTTCGGGCGGGATCGGACGGCGTTTGCCGGCACGATCAGCGGCCTGTTTCGCTCGCGGAACGGCGCGCGGGCGTGGCGGCTGGTCGAGTTGGGACCGGATGCACCAGCCGTGCAGGCCATCGGGGTCTCGCCAGCCTTCGAGGACGACGCGCTCGTGCTGGCCGGCACCGAGGCTGACGGGCTGTTCCGCTCCGACGATGGCGGCCAGACCTGGGACGCGGTAGACAGCTTTCCCGAGCCGTCCGTGACCAGCATCGCGTTTGGGACGGACGGACGGACGATCCTGGTCGGGACGGCGGCGGGCGTGGCGCGCTCGACGGACGGCGGCGCAACCTGGACGCTCGACGGCGCGGACCTCGGCCCGATCCTCGGCCTCGTGTCGACCACAGGTGGCGCAGCCGTGGCCGGTACGGTCGATCAGGGGGCGGTGCGTCTCGACTCGGGCGGTGGTCGCTGGACGCCTGCCAACGTCGGGCTGGCTGGCCGCGCGACGGTGGCCCTGGACGCCACGATGGCGTTCGGCGACGAGCCGCTGCTGGGCGTGGCGATGCTCGACGCTGGCGTCGTGGTCTCCCACGATGCCGGGCGAACCTGGAAGGGCGGCGCCGGCGGCCTGACGGCGCTGGCGGCCACGTCTCTGGCGTTCGTGCGGCGGGCCGGCGGACGTCCGGCCGTGCTGGCAACCTTCGAGGACGGGCTGTACTGGAGCGACCGGATCGAGGCCGGCTGGCAGCGCGTCGATCTGGCTGCCGTGGAGCTGCCGGCCGACGCCCGGCCGACCGCGCTGGCAGCCGTCGGCGACCTCAGCAGTGCGCCGACGACGCTGGTTGCGGCCGGCGTCGGCTGTCTGCTGCTCTCGGAGGACGCCGGCGAGCGCTGGAAGGCGCTCCCGCTGCCGTTCGCCGGGGCGGAGATCGTGTCGGTTGCGCCGTCGCCCGCGTTCGGTCAGGACGGCACGCTCTACGTCGGCGTCCGCGACTACCTGACCGAGGCCGACGGCTCGCGAGTCCTGGCCGGCGTCGATCTCTGGCGCTCGGCGAATCGGGGGCGGACCTGGGCGCGCTGGTGGCCGGGACCGCGGGCCGCCGTGATGCCCATCGCCGTGCCGGCGCCGGGCCACGGGCCGTACGCGGTGCTGGCCGGACGACCCGGGCACGTCGGCCGGCCGCTGTCGCAGAGCGCCGAGCGACGGCGCGGCGAGACGCGTCCGCTCTGGCAGGAGGCTCGCATCGGTGCGCCGTCGGAGACGGTCACGAGCCTCGCGCTGTCGCCGTCGGCGCGCCGCGACCGTCTGGTGCTGGCAGCCGCGACCGGCACGCCATACCTTTCGCGGGACGGCGGCGAGACGTTCGAGGCGTGGGACGCGGGCATCCGGACGCCGCTGGTGACGGGGTTGCGCGTGCTCGCGCTCCCGAGCGGGGAACTGGTGGCCTACGCGCTGGGCCTTGGCGGCACGCTCTGGCGTCGCCCGGTGGCCTGACAGAAGAGGCCCTCACCCCCCGGCCTCCGGAGGCCTGACTTCCCGACAGTTATTGCGAAGGCGGGTCCACCATCTGCGGAACCCGGAGGTTGAATGACCGAAGGGAGGCAGATGATGGACCCGCTAGGAGTATGGCAAGGATGGGGCCGCGAGGTGGCCCG